>NZ_JBSFBZ010000022.1:0-104225 GCF_053593195.1 Saccharopolyspora sp. NPDC002376 | reverse complement strand
CGTTTGCCGTGTATTGGACATACATAAAAACGGGATCCCGCAGCCAGGCGGCGTCTGAGGTTCCGCCACCCGCACCGCCACGCAAAACGAGCCTGGAAAAACCTCAGTGAACTGGCGAGTAACCCCTTCGCGTCGAGCTCGTTGCACAGGTGTGACGCTGATGGCCTTCGTTGTGTGCGTCACATGTGCCAGGCTGCCTCTTCGGGGCGGCCCGGCTGAGTTGAATTCGAGGACGCGGAGGTGCGGATGGGCGTCGAGGTGGTTGTCGACGGACTGTCGAAGTCCTTCGGCTCGCAGACCATCTGGCGGGACGTCACGCTGACGCTTCCTCCTGGCGAGATCAGCGTGCTGCTGGGACCTTCGGGAACCGGGAAGTCGGTTTTCCTGAAGTCGTTGGTGGGGCTGCTCAAGCCGGAGCAGGGCAAGGTCGTCATCAACGGTGTCGACATCTGCACCTGCCCGGAGAAGGAGCTCTACGAGGTCCGGAAGCTGTTCGGCGTGCTGTTCCAGGACGGTGCGCTGTTCGGGTCGATGAACCTCTTCGACAACATCGCCTTCCCGCTGCGCGAGCACACCCGCAAGGGTGAGTCCGAGATCCGCCGGATCGTGCTCGAGAAGATGGAGATGGTCGGTCTTCTCGGCGCCGAGGACAAGCTGCCCGGTGAGATCTCCGGCGGTATGCGCAAGCGCGCCGGTCTGGCCCGCGCGCTGGTGCTGGACCCCGAGATCATCCTGGTCGACGAGCCCGACTCGGGTCTGGACCCGGTTCGCACCGTGCTGCTGAACCAGCTGATCGTCGACCTCAACGCGCAGATCGACGCGACGATCCTGATCGTCACCCACGACATCAACACCGCCCGCACCGTGCCGGACAACATCGGCATGCTCTACCGCAGGCACCTGGTGATGTACGGCCCGCGCGAGGTGCTGCTGACCTCGCCGGAGCCGGTGGTGGTGCAGTTCCTCAACGGTCGCCCGGACGGGCCGATCGGGATGAGCGAGGAGAAGGACACCGGCGCGAACGAGCTGGCGCGGCTCAGCGAGCTGTCCGTGCCGCCGATGATGCCGCAGCTGGAGGTCACGCCCGGCATGCCGGAGCGCTCCGCGGTGCGCCGCCGGAAGGACCGGGTGCTGCGGCAGCTGGACACGCTGGCGCCGTCGGCGCAGCAGGAGATCCTGAAGACGCTGAGCCCGGAGGAGCTCGCACTCTACGGCGCTTCAGCTCCCGTGACCCTGAACAACGAACCCGCGTGGCCGCAGCAGCACGCCGAGCCGGTTCGGCCGCAGGCCCCGCCGCCTCCGGCTCAGCCGCAATCGCAGCCGTTGCCGCAGTCCGAGGTCGCCGACGTGCCGCAGCAGGTGCGCCCGTCGCCGCACTCCCGGGACCCGGAGGCTCCGCCGTGGGCCGCCGGCGCGCCGGAGCCGGCTGATTCGCGTCGCCGGTGGTTCGGACGCAAGCGGGGTGAGCAGTGAGTTCGCCTTCGCAGGCGCGGTTTCCGGGCGCGGGGGGCTTGCGCGAGACCGGGCGCCTGTTCGCGCTCGGCCTGGACGTCATGCGGTCGCTGCCGAAGCGACCGTTCCAGCTCCGCGAGTTCATCCAGCAGTGCTGGTTCATCGCCAGCGTGACGATCCTGCCGACCGCGCTGGTGTCCATCCCGTTCGGCGCGGTGATCGCGCTGCAGCTCGGGTCGCTGACCCGGCAGATCGGCGCGCAGTCGTTCACCGGCGCGGCCAGCGTGCTGGCGATCATCCAGCAGGCCAGCCCGATCGTGACCGCGCTGCTGATCGCCGGTGCCGGCGGTTCGGCGATCTGCGCCGACCTGGGTTCGCGGACGATCCGCGACGAGATCGACGCGATGGAGGTGCTGGGCATCTCGCCGATCCAGCGCCTGGTGGTGCCGCGGGTGCTGGCCGCGATGCTGGTCGCGGTGCTGCTCAACGGCATGGTCAGCGTGGTCGGCGTGCTCGGCGGCTACACGTTCAACGTGATCATGCAGGGGGGTACGCCCGGCGCCTACATGGCGAGCTTCAACGCGCTAGCGCAGCTGCCGGACCTGTGGATCGGTGAGCTGAAGGCGCTGATGTTCGGTTTCCTGGCCGGGGTGGTGGCCGCCTACCGCGGGCTGCATCCACCGCCTGGTCCGAAGGGCGTCGGGGACGCGGTGAACCAGTCGGTGGTGATCACGTTCCTCCTGCTGTTCGCGGTGAACTTCGTCCTGACCACGCTCTATCTGCAGCTCGTGCCGCCAAAGGGCATGTGAACGGGCCATGGAAAAGGTCTCCGAACTCGTTTTGCTCAGGTGGTCGCCGTGCGTGGGTGGGCCAAGCGGCTTCGCCGCTTCAACAACAAAGACGGCGGAATTGACATGGTGACGATCTCTCAGCGCGCCAAGCGCGCGGCCCGGCGGCCGCTGCAGCTGCTGGACGACCTGGGCGACCAGCTGTCGTTCTACGTGCGGTCGCTGGTGTGGATTCCGCGCGCGATCACGCGCTACAGCAAGGAGACGCTGCGGCTGCTGGCCGAGGTGAGCTTCGGCAGCGGGGCGCTCGCGGTCATCGGCGGCACGGTCGGCGTGATGATCGGGCTGACCCTGTTCACCGGCACCGTGGTCGGGCTGCAGGGCTTCGCCGCGCTGGACCAGCTGGGTACCTCGGCCTTCGCCGGGTTCGTCTCGGCCTACTTCAACACCCGCGAGATCGCGCCGCTGGTGGCCGGGTTGGCGCTGTCGGCGACGGTCGGTTCCGGGTTCACCGCGCAGCTGGGCGCGATGCGGATCTCCGACGAGATCGACGCGCTCGAGGTGATGGGCGTGCCGAGCTTGCCGTACCTGGTGACCACACGGGTGATCGCCGGGTTCATCGCGGTGATCCCGCTGTACGTGCTGGGCCTGCTCACCTCGTACGTCGCGGCGCGCGGCGTCACGGTCTATGTCTACGGCCAGTCCGCGGGCACCTACGACCACTACTTCAACCTGTTCCTACCTCCTGAAGACGTGTTGTGGTCCTTCGGGAAGGTGCTGGTGTTCAGCGTCGTGGTGATCATGACGCACTGCTTCTACGGCTACCGGGCCAGCGGTGGCCCGGCCGGAGTCGGCATTGCGGTGGGACGCGCGGTGCGGACCGCGATCGTGACCACCGCGCTGCTGGACTTCTTCCTCAGCCTCGCGATCTGGGGCACCACTACGACGGTTCGGATCACCGGATGAGTACCCGAGGGAAGATTCTGCGTCGCCGGGTCGCGGGCCTCGCGTTCCTGATGTGCATGGTGCTGTTCGTCAGCCTGACGGTGGCGTCCTACCAGAAGGCGTTCACCTCCAGCGTGGACGTGGTGCTCAAGGCCGCATCGACGGGCAACCAGCTGCTGCCGGACTCGGATGTGAAGGTGCGCGGCATGGTCGTCGGCCGCGTGACCGGCGTGCAGTCCACAGGGGACGGTGCCGAGCTGCACCTGGCGCTGGAACCGGACAAGGTCCAGCACCTGCCGTCCAACGTCTCGGCGCGGCTGCTGCCGCGGACGCTGTTCGGCGAGCGCTACGTCTCGCTGGAGCTGCCCGACCAGGCCTCGACCACGACGCTGGCCGCCGGGGACGTCATCGAGCAGGACCGCACCAGCGCGGGCATCGAGCTGGAGAAGGTCCTGGCCGACACCATGCCGGTGCTGCAGGCGGTGCACCCGGACGACCTCGCGGTCACGCTGAACGCGCTGGACCAGGCGCTTTCCGGGCGCGGCGAGCAGCTGGGCGAGACGCTGTCGCAGCTCAACACCTACCTCGACGGCCTCAACCCGTCGGTGCCGGACCTGCAGCGCAACCTCAAGGAAATGGTCGGCGTCGCCCAGACCTACGAGGACGCCGCCCCGGACGTGCTGGAGGCGCTGGACAACTTCAGCACCACGGCGCGAACCCTGGTGGACCAGCGGGAGAACCTCAAGACCCTCACCGGCCAGCTGACCACCACCGCCGACGACACCACCGAGTTCCTGCAGAACAACCGGGACAACCTGATCCAGCTCGGCGAGTCGCAGCGGCCGACGCTGGACGTGCTGGCGAAGTACTCGCCGGAGTACACGTGCTTCCTGGACGAGATGGCGGCCTACGTGCCGCGCATCCGGAAGGTGTTCGGCGAGGGCACCAACGAGCCCGGCCTGCACATCACGCTGGAGGTCGTGGCGCACCGCGGGAAGTACCGCCCGAACCAGGACGAGCCGGAGTTCGCCGACAAGCGCGGTCCGCGCTGCTACAACCTGACGCCGATGCCCGACCCGTTCCCGGAGTACCCGCCGGACGGCCCGTTCAAGGACGGTTCGACCTCGCCCGCGCCGTCGCGCCAGGTCGACCAGAGCCTGAACCCGCCGCAGCCGGGGGAGTCCTACCTGCCGGCCGGCACCTCTTCGCAGTGGGTGAACTCCCCGGCAGAGCGGGACATGGTGTCGATGGTGCTGGCCCCGGCGATCGGCCGGGACGCCGGTGACGTGCCGGAGTGGGGCTCGTTGCTGGTCGGCCCGGTCCTGCGCGGAGCGGAGGTGAGCTACCGGTGAACGGTCGCAGCATCACCGGACCGCTGGTCAAGTTCCTGATCTTCGTGCTGGTCACCGTGCTGGCCACCGGATTGCTGGTGCTGACCATCGCGAACAAGGACCTGCGCTCGGCGCAGACCTACAACGCGCGGTTCACCGACGTGACCAGCCTCAACGTGGGCGACGAGGTGCGCATCTCCGGCGTGAAGGTCGGCGAGGTGGAGAGCATCGACCTGGTCGACCGGCGAGTCGCGGAGGTGCAGTTCAACGTCGCCGACCGGTCGCTGCCGGCCACCGCGACCGCGACCATCAAATACCGGAACCTGGTAGGCCAGCGCTACATCGCGTTGGAGCCGGGACCCGGCGACAACGGCGTGCTGCAGCCCGGTTCGACGATCCCGCTGGAACGCACCAAGCCGGCGCTGGACCTCACGGTGCTGCTGGGCGGGTTCAAACCGCTGTTCCAGGCGCTCTCGCCGGAGGACGTCAACAAGCTCTCGTACGAGATCATCCAGGTGCTGCAGGGCGAAGGCGGCACGGTGGAGAGCCTGCTGGCCCACACCGCCTCGCTGACCTCCACGATCGCCTCCCGCGACCAGGTGATCGGGCAGGTCGTCGACAACCTCAACGGGGTGCTGGACACCGTCAACGCCCGCGACCAGCAGCTGTCCGAGCTGATCGGCCAACTGCGCCAGGTGGTTTCGGGGCTGTCCGAGAACCGGCACGCCATCGGTGACGCGGTGACCGCGATGGACGGCCTGACCAACAGCACCGCCGGGCTGCTCACCGAGGCCCGTCCGGGACTGCAGCAGGACATCGCCGGGCTCGGCTCGCTGTCGAAGAACCTCAACGACAACGAGGAGGTCGTCGAGCGGTGGATGCAGAACATGCCGGGCAAGGTCGAGATGCTGACCCGGACCGCGTCGCACGGCTCCTGGTTCAACTTCTTCAACTGCAAGATGACCGGAACCGTGGGCGTCGGTGAGCTGAACCTGCCGCTGCCGCTGCTGCCGGTGTCCCAGCCGAGGTGCCAGCGATGACAGCTTTCTCCAAGCGCGACCCGCTCAAGATCGGCATCGGCGGCCTGCTGGTGCTGGTGATGATGTTCGTGCTCGCGATGAACTTCGAGCGGCTGCCGCTGATCGGCGGCACCACCTACACCGCGCAGTTCACCGAGGCGGCCGGGCTGCGGCCGGACAACGAGGTGCGCATCGCCGGGGTGAAGGTGGGCACGGTGTCCGATGTGGAGCTGGAGGACGGCCACGTGCTGGTCAGCTTCCGGGTCAACGACGCCTGGATCGGCGACCACACCACCGCCGCGATCCGGATCAAGACGCTGCTCGGGCAGAAGTACCTGGCGCTGGACCCGCAGGGCGCGAAGGAAGCCGACCCGTCCGAGCCGATCCCGTTGCAGCGCACCATGTCGCCCTACGACGTGATCAACGCGTTCAGCGACCTGTCGTCCACTGTGGACCAGATCGACACCAAGCAGTTGGCGGACAGCTTCCGGGCGATGTCGCAGACGTTCTCCAACACGCCGGAGGAGGTCGGCGGTGCGTTGGACGGGCTCTCCCGGCTGTCGCAGACCATCTCCTCGCGCGACGAGCAGCTGGAGCACCTGCTGAACAACACCGCGCAGGTGTCCAAGACCATCGCCGACCGCAACGGCGATTTCGAGAAGCTGCTCGCCGACGGCAACCTCCTGCTGGAGGAGATCCGGGCGCGGCGCGACTCGATCAGCCAGCTGCTGGACGGTACCCGTGAGCTGTCCCAGCAGCTCAGCGGGCTGGTCGACGACAACGCCGCGCAGATCGGCCCGACCCTGCAGCAGCTGGACCGGGTCACCAAGATGCTGCAGCGCAACCAGGACAACCTGAACCGGAGCCTGGAGATGTTCGCGCCGTTCACCCGCCTGTTCTCCAACGTCCTGAGCAACGGCCGGTGGTTCGACAGCTACGTCTGCGGTCTGCTGCCGCCCGCCGTCGGTCCGATCAACCAGAAGGGCTGCCAGCCATGACCAGCGCACGCCCCTCGCTTACCCGGGTGCTGTCGATCGCGGTGGTGCTCGTGCTCGCGGTGACTGTTGCCATCTGGTGGCTGTTCTTCGGCGCCGCCGAACGCAAGGTCACCGCCTACTTCAACGCCGCCGTCGGCATCTACCCGGGCGGTGACGTCCGGGTTCTCGGCGTCCCGATCGGCACCGTCGACGAAGTCGTCCCGCAGGGCAAGCTGGTGCGGGTCGTGATGAGTGTGGACCGCGACGTCGACGTGCCGGCAGACGCGGGTGCGGTGGCCGTCGCGCCGAGCGTGGTCAGCGACCGGTACGTGCAGCTCACCCCGGTCTACAAGGGCGGACCGACGCTCGAGGACGGCGCGGTGATCCCGAAGGAGCGCACCGCGACCCCGGTCGAGCTGGACTCGATCTACCGGAGCCTCAACGACCTGTCCAGCGCGCTCGGCCCGAACGGGGCCAACACCGACGGTGCGCTGGCCGACCTGCTCAACACCGGTGCGGCCAACCTCGACGGCAACGGCAAGGCGCTGTCGGAGACCATCCGCAACCTCGGCGAAGCCGGGACCACGTTGTCCGGCAACAGCGAGCAGCTGTTCGCCACCGTCGACAACCTGCAGAAGTTCACCTCGATGCTGGCCGACAACGACGACCAGGTGCGCCGGTTCAACACCCAGATGCAGCAGGTCAGCGGGTTCCTGGCGGGCGAGCGCGAGGATATGGGCGCGGCGCTGGCCGAGCTCGCCGTCGCGCTGGGCAAGGTGGAGTCCTTCGTGCGGGACAACCGGGAGCTGGTCAAGTCCAATGTGGACCAGTTGCACGGGGTGTCCGAGGTCCTGGTGAAGCAGAAGGAAGCGCTGCGGGAATCGCTGGTCAATTCGCCGCTGGCGCTGTCCAACCTCAGCAACGTCTACAACGGGTCCTCCGGGACCCTGGACACCAGGATCACCATCAACGAGCTGGCCCAGCCGCCCGCGGTCGAGGTGTGCAAGCTGCTGGAACAGCAGGTCCCGGCCGACGTGCCGAAGGAGGTCAGCGACGCCTGCCAGTCGCTGCAACCGGTCATCGACGGCGTCGCGAAGCTGCCGACGCCCGCGGAGGCGCTCAACGCAATCCAGAACGGCAAACTGCCGGACCTGCCGCTCCCGCTGTCGTCGCAGGGAGGCACCCGATGAACCTCCGCCGAATCCGCCGACCGCGGGGCACCGGTCCGAAGCCGCTCATCCGAGCACGGAGAACCACGGTTTCAATGGAAACTGTGCTCGGCTCCTCACGGGAGACCACAGTTTCAATTGAAACTGTAAACCGCCGGCAGTCCGGGAGACGGCGTACGTGGCGCGTCGGCGCGGCGGCGGCGTTGGCGCTCGTGGTGCTCGGCGGGTGCAGTTCTCGCGGGGTCTACGACCTGCCGTTGCCCGGTGGGGCCGATGTCGGCGACCACCCGTACGAGGTGAAGGTGCAGTTCAGCGACGTGCTGGACCTGGTGCCCAACGCCGGTGTCCGGGTCAACGACGTGTCGGTCGGCCGAGTCAGCAACATCGGGCTCGCCGACGGCTCCTGGGACGCCGAGGTGACCGTGCTGGTCAACGGCGACGTGCACCTCCCGGCCAACGCCACCGCCCGGCTGCGGCAGTCCAGCCTCCTCGGCGAGAAGTACGTCGAGCTCGCCGGACCGCCCGAATCGCAGCAGCCGGTCGGGAAGCTGGCCGACGGCAGCGTCATCGCGCGGTCGAGCACCGGCCGCAACCCCGAGGTCGAAGAAGTGCTGGGCGCGCTGTCCATGCTGCTCAACGGTGGCGGCGTTTCCCAGCTGCAGAGCATCACCAAGGAGCTCAACGCTGCGATGGAAGGACGCGAGTCCGACCTGCGCAGCCTGCTGTCCAATTTGGACGAACTCGTGTCCGGTCTGGACGCTCAGCGCGACGACATCACCCGCGCTCTGGACAGCATCAACCGGCTCAGCGCCCGCATCAACGAGCAGCGCGGCAGCATCGACACCGCGCTGCGCGACCTGGAACCGGGCCTGCGCGTGCTGAACGAGCAGCGCACCCAGCTGGTCGACATGCTCAAAGCGTTGGACCGGCTCTCCGTGGTCGCCACCGATGTGGTGAACCGCTCCGGCGACGACCTGGTGCACAACCTCGACCAGCTCACCCCGGTGCTCCAGCAGCTCACCGCGGCCGGGGACAACCTGCCGAAGTCGCTGGAAGTCCTGCTGACGTACCCGTTCCCGGACAACGTCACGGACGGCATCCAGAACAGCGACTACGTCAACCTCTACACCAACGTGGACCTCAACCTCACCGACATCCTGCAGAACCTGGGCCGCAGCAGGCAGCCGCTGATCCCGCTGCCGGACGCGGTGCAGAACCTGCCGCTGCCGCTGGCACCGCCGGCCGGGCAGGACACCCCGCCACCACCGCCAACCGATCATCCGCAGAAGGACTCCGGCGGTGGCCTGCTGGGCTCGCTGCTGGGAGGTGGCCGCTGATGCTCACCCGTCGAGTTCGCCTGCAGATCGTCGCTTTCGTCGCGATCGCCCTGGTCGGCGTCAGCTTCGCCGGCGCCCGCTACGCCGGGCTGGACCGGTTGTTCGGCCCGCGCGGATACGTGGTCACGCTGAAGCTCGCCGACACCGGCGGCGTCTTCGAGAACGCCGAGGTCACCTACCGCGGCGTGCCGATCGGTCGGGTCGGCACCATCGAGCTCACCAACACCGGGGTGAACATCCCGCTGGACATCGAATCCAGCGCCCCGCAGATCCCCAGCGAAGTCGAAGCCGTGGTGACCAACCGGTCCGCGGTCGGCGAGCAGTACGTGGACCTGCAGCCCAAGCGGGACGACGGCCCGTTCCTGGAAGAAGGTTCGGTGATCACCCAGCAGTCGGCCACCACACCGCTCCCGGTCGAAACGCTGATGACCAACCTGGACGGGCTGGCCAACTCGGTGCCGGAGGAATCGCTGCGCACCGTGGTCAACGAGCTGGGCACGGCCTTCCGCGACAACGGCGGGAACCTGCAGACCATCGTCGACACCAGCCGCGAGCTCATCTCCACGGCCCAGGAGCACCTGCCGCAGACCGTGCAGCTGCTCGAGGACGGCAAGACCGTGCTGGCCACGCAGAACGAGCAGGGCTCGTCGATCAAGTCCTTCGGCCGCGACCTCCGGCTGATCTCCGAGCAGCTGAAGAACTCCGACGGCGACCTGCGCGCGATGATCCAGAAGGCCCCGCCGGCCGCCCAGCAGATCAGCGGCCTCATCCACGACAACCAGCAGCTCACCCCGCTGCTGACCAACCTGACCAGCACCTCGCAGCTCATCGCCAAGCACGTCGACGGCATCGAGCACGCGATGGTGCTCTACCCGGCAGTCGTGACCCCGAGCCGCACCGTGGTGCCCGGCGACGGCACCGCGCACTTCGGTCTGGTGCTCAACGCCTTTGACCCGTTGCCCTGCACCAAGGGTTACGAGCAGACTGACCGCCGCAACGGCATCGAGATGGACCCGGTCCCGGTCAACACCGAAGCGCACTGCGCGGAGCCCCCGGGCAGTGAGACCTCGGTGCGCGGCGCGCAGAATGCACCCGGGCAGTAGGAGAGGAACCCGAGAATGTCCGCAGGAACCCGACGGCGCCCGGTCGTCACCCTGGTGCTGTTCGCGGTGAGCCTGGTCGCGTGCCTGGCCACCGGGGTCTCCTGGGCCCTGGCAGCCAACGATTCCTCGATCGCCTACGCCGAGGTGCGCGACGAAGCGCTGCGCGACGGGCAGAACGCGATCATCAACTTCAACACCCTGGACTACCGGGACGTCGAACGCGGCCTCCAGAACTGGGAGGACCACTCGACCGGCCCGCTGCGCGACGAGATCCGCCAGAGCCGCAAGGACTACGCGACCCAGATCGAGCAGAAGCGCAGCACCACGACGGCCCGCGTCCTCGACTCGGGCATCGTCGAACTCGACGATCGAGCCGGAAAAGCGCGGATGATCGCGGTCCTCCAGGTGACGGTGAACGTCGAGGGGGAACAACCGGCCACCAAGCAGGACCGCTACCAAGGCGAACTGACCCGCGAAGGCGACGCCTGGAAGCTCAGCGCCCTCGGCCTGGTGCCGGTGGGCTGACGGCGGACCGCGCGAGCAACACGAGGAGTGCCCCAGTGCCAACCAACCGCCGCCCCGGCAAGCAACCAGCCCGCCGCCCCACGGTCGCGGGCCTGCGAAACCGCCCGACGCACAACGAAGAGCTCCTGGCCGAGGCCAGAACCGCCGACGGCGGTGATGCCGTCGCGGAGGCGAAGCCGGAGCAGGGCGATGCTGGCGGAGCTTCGTCGAGCGAGTCCGACGGTACGTCCGTCGTGACCGAATCCGGTGCCACCAAGCGCAAGCCGGCCTGGGGGTTGTGGGTCGCCACCGTCGTGCTCGCCGCGTTGGCGGTCTGGTTCGGCTTCGAGGCTTACTCGGCGCGCTACACCGGTGCCGCCGCGAACGAGGCGCTGGTTTCGGCCGGGGAGACCAGCGAGGTCACCGGCCAGGTCTCCGACGCCGTGGAGAAGCTGTTCTCCTACGACTTCAACGACACGGCCAAGACCGAGGCAGCAGCGCGAGACCTGCTGACCGGCCCGGCCGTTCAGCGTTACCAAGAGCTGTTCTCGGTGGTCAAGGACCAGGCCCCGCAGCAGCAGCTGATCGTCACCACCACGGTGAAGGAACGCTCGGTGACCCGCCTCCAGGACGACCGCGCGGAGCTGCTGCTCTTCGTCGACCAGTACGCCAGGCGAGCCAATGCCCCCGGCGAGAACGCCGGCCCGGCCCAGATCTCGGTCAGCGCCGAAAAGCAGGGCGACACCTGGAAGATCAGCCAGATCACCCTCCGCTGACCGGAGCCCTCCTGGATCAAGCGAACCGCGAGAGCCACCGCCCCGAAGCGGTAGCTCTCGCGCTTCTCCGCCAAGTCCGGGACGCGACGCGTCATGTGATGCACCCGACGTTTCTCCGAAAACCACGTGCAGGTCGAATTTGTCTTCTAACGTGGCCCTGCGCGTCGGCGATCACGAGGGGGCATCGGTGACTGAACCGGGAAGCGACCGGGCGGAGATGGAAGCGCGCAACGCGGCTATCAAGGCGCAGGTGGACGGTCTCCTGGAGAAGTTCGAGCAGCAGACGCGCACGCTGCAGGAAGCGCAGGCGGCAGCTTCCACGGCATCGGCGACCGTGACCTCGCCAGACGGATCGGTCACCGTGACGGTCGATTCCGCCGGAACCATGACGAACTTGGAATTCTCCGCCAAGTCGTTCCAGCGCAGTGACCCGCGCGTGGTCGCCCGGACCGTGCAGGAGACGTTGCAAGCGGCCACGGTGCAGGTCAAGAGCCAGATGGCGGACCTGCTGTCGCCGGTGACCCAAGACTTGCCGGACCTGTCGGATCTGATCGACGGCGCGCCCTCGCTGAAGGGCTTGATGCCGAAGATGCCGGACTTCTCGGAATCGCCCAAGGCGCCGGAACCCCTAGCATCCCAAGCTTCCCCGTCGCCTTCAGCTGCACCGGCCAGCCCTGGTGCGGATCAGCCCGAGCCCAAGCCCACGCAGCCTCAACGAGCGCGGAGGCAGCAGGCCGACGATGATCCGGAGTTCGACGAACCGGACTCATGGCTCCGATGACCGGGAGCTCGATGGACCCGATTCGGGTCCGGGGTGGTGCGGCGAAGTTCGACGGTGCCGCCGACCAGATGGAGCAGATCAACCAGCGCCTGCAACAGGCGTTGCAGGCGCAGGGGCAGTGCTGGGGCAACGACGAGGCCGGTCAGCAGTTCGCGAAGGACTACCTGCCTGGTGCCGATGGCATGCAGGAGGCGTTGTCCTCCGTGCAGGAAGCACTGCACAACCTCCGCTCCCAAGTGGAGGGAGCGGCCAATGACTTCGAAGCGGTAGACCAGGGCAATGCCGACGACATCGGTCAGGTGGGGGCCTGACGCGTGGGGCTGGAATTTCCCGAAGAGGTCAAGTGGCTGCTCCCCATTGTCGTCGGGGAGAGCTGGCCGGAAGGCGACGAGGACAAGCTGCGCGAGCTGAGCGCTGCTTGGACCGAGGCGGCACAGGCGATTCCTGCTGTGCAGGACACGGGCGATGCCGCGGCCAGGGAAATTCTCGGGTCGTGGGAAGGGGAATCCGCCCAGGCCTTCGAGGAGATGTGGAAGAAGTTCACGGCTGGCGGCGATCAGCCGCCGGTGTTCCAGTCGCTTGAAGAAGCCTGAAACGGGCTGGCGGAAGCGTGCGACAACGCGGCGCTGGACATCGAGTACACGAAGTACATGATCATCGCGTCGCTGGTCCTGCTTGCCATCCAGATCGCCGCGATGATCGCTGCCGCGTTCGTCAGTTTCGGCGCGTCCAGCGCCGGGATCGTCCCCGCGCAGCTCGCCACCCGCACTGCCGTCCAGATGGTGTTCCGGCAGCTCGTGCAGAAGCTCATGCAGATGGGCTCCAAGAAGTTCGTGAAGGAGCTCTTGGAGAAGGTCCTCAAGGAGGGCCTGCAGAAGCTGATCAGCAAGAGCGGTCTGCTCAACCTGGGCAAGTCCATCGCCACGAACGTCGGCACGGAAATGGCCATGGATGCGGGGATCCAGGGCGTCCAGATGGCCAAGGGGGACCGCTCCAGCTTCGACTTCGGCAAGAGCAAGGACGCGGCACTCGGTGGCGTTGGTGGCGGCATCGCCGGACATCTGGTCAACGGTCGCGCGGCGACCGGGGCCGTTGGTGACGTGGCCGCGGATGCTTCGGGGAGCGTGCTCGGTACTGCGGCGAAGGGACTCGTCGACGGCTCGGTGCGGGGTGCCGCGGAAGGAGCGCTCGGCACCGTCGCCGGAGCGGCGATGACCGGTGACCTCGGGAACCTCTCGGCCAGCGATGTGCTCACCGGGGCTTCCAGCGGTGCCGTTGATGGTGGAATTGGCGGTACGAAGGGCGGTTTCGAGCAGGTCACCGCGGACGCCCGCGCAGCTTCTGCATCGGTGAGTTCGGTTGCGGACAGCGTTGGATCCGTCGCGGACAGCACGAGTTCGGTGGCCAGCGGCGTGGAAACCGCGTCGAATGCGAACGTTGCGGCTCCAGGTGGTGGACACGAGGGCGGTTCACCAGCCCCGGGCGGCGGGCACGGCGGAGGCTCGCTCGCCCCGAGCGGTGGCGCGCCGGACGTTTCGCACGGAGGCGGTGGTTCTCCCGCGTCTGGACTCGGTTCAGACGCGGGCCCCGGGAGCAACAACACTCCTTCGTCCACTTCTGCAGCCGCTGCGGCGGCACCGGAGAGCCCGGGATCCCCGTCTTACGGCTCTGCGCCCGGACCCGGTGGCATGCCTCCGCAAGGCCCTCCTGGCCAGCACCCGGGCAATCCTGGTCCGGGCGGCGGAATGCAGGGCGGTGGAATGCCGCAGGCCCCGATGTCCGGTGGTGGAGGCATGCCTGGTGGCGGGGGCATACCAGGGGGCGGTATGGCGTCCACCCCGATGGGACCGGGCGGTGGCGGTCAAGCCCCGCCGAGCCCGGGTGGAGGGGCAGGCCAAGCCCCGCCGAATTCGGCTCCCGGCGGTGGGGCTGGGCCACGCGGCGATTTCGCCCCGGCAGGTGGCCGTCAGGGCGGTTTCGCACCCCAGAACAGCATGCCGAACGCAGCGCCGGAGACGCCGCGCTCTCCCCAGACCGGTCCGAACGGCCAAAGTGGACAGGTGCCGGGAAGCGCCGGTCCGCGCCAGCCAGGTGGGCAGCTGCCGGCGCAGAACGGCTCGCAGGCCTTTCAGAACGGCCCCAGCGGAGTCTCGCCAGCGGCCTTCCAAGGCGGCGGCGCCCCGCAGCAACCTGGCCAGAACCCGGGCCCGCAAGCCGGTTTCCAACAGGCAGCGCAGCCTGGCCCCGCGCCGGGACCGGGCGGGTTCGCCCCGCCTGCGGACGTTGCCAGGCAGGGAGGGTTCCGACAGGCCGATTCCCAAGCGCCAGGCGGCCAGAACCAGCCGGGCGGTCCCCAGCAGCGTGGCCCGCAGCCTCCGCGAGGACCGCAACCGCAGGGAGGCTTCGACCCCCGAGGTGGCCTTCAGCAGCCGCCCGGAGCGCAGCCCCGGCAGGGGCCGCCGGCTCCGCCGCAAAACCCAGCCCAACCAGGGCCGGGTAATCCCCAGCGCTTCCAGCAACAGGGCCCGGGCGGTCAACCTCAAGGACCCGGTGGCCGGCCGCAGGCACCTGGCTTCCAGCAGCAGGGCCCAGGCGGTCAGCCGCAAGGCCCTGGTGGGCAACCGCAGGGTCCGGGCGCGCAGTGGCAAGCAGGTCCGCAACAGCAGGGACCAGGTGTGCAGCCACAGCGCGGCCCCGGCGGGCAACCCGCGCAAGGCCCTGGCATGCCCCCGCAACGGCAGGGAGCCATGCCGCCGCAAGGCCCCGGTGGCCAGCCCCCAAGGGCTCCAGGCGGTCAGCCTTCACCGGTCCCTCGCTTTCAACCACAGCAGCAGGTCCCGGGCGTTCAGGCGCAACAACAAGGTCCTGGCGCCCAGCCGCAGCGCGGGCCAGGCGCTCAGTCTCCGCAGGGCCCTGACGCGCAGCCACCGCGCCAAGGTGCTTCGCAGCAGCAGGCTTTCGCCCCGAAGTTGGGCGATCAGCCGATGCGACCTGCGCAGAGCACACCGGCGCAACGCGACGTCCGAACGGACTCCGGTCAGCGCCCTGCTTCGCAGTCGCCGGCACCCACCGACAAGTCCCGTGCCGACCAGCCACAACGCGAGGGCAGCGCGGAAACACCGGCGGACGCGGATGCCAACCGCACTCCGGAGTTCCCGGAACGCGATTCACCGGACCGCACCCGAATCGAGGAGACCCCAGAACGCTCCACTTCGGACATCAAATCGGATGAAGCCCCGGAGCATGCCCAGACGTCCGGTAGCGATACGTCCCGCATCGGCGAAGGCTCGAGCACGACCACGGACCACCGGTCGGATTCCGAGCCGCACGACAACGGCGGACACTCGGCGGATCGCGCTACGTCCGAGCGGCGTCCGGATGAGGATTCCACAGCTGACCCGGAGCGCGAGGTAAGCGCCGATCGTGATTCCGGCCAACGTCGGGATCACGATGAGCCGACAGATGGCGCTCTGTCGGACGAAGAGGTGTCCGCGCGGGTTGACGAGCAGAAGCCGGATCTCTTCGGTGAGGACGACACGCATGAGGTGCTCGACGCCGAGGCCGAACTCCGCTGGAAGCTGATTCAGAAGAGCTCGGAGTACACCCAGCCGGCGGTAGACCAGAGCCTGGACTTCTGCCTGGACCCGAACTACCGCGCCCCGAAGGAGTCGTTCGACGCACTTGACGATGTTCTGTGCGGTACGAGCACCGACAACAAATCCACTGGTCCCGAGCGGACCCGGTGTGCCTACCTCGCGGAGCGGATCAACGAACGGATCGCGGCGCACCCGGAGTACCTGGGCTCGCTGTCGAAGCAGGGTGCGATGGGCGCGCATGCCTACAGCACCTCGGACGTCTACACCGCGCTGAACACGGCGGCGCGGACCGGAACGCTGTCACCGCACCAGATGCGTCAGCTCCAGGCCATTGTTTCCGGCATCAACGAGCTCCAGCACTACGAGGGGCCGTCCGTGCGGGGGCTCAACCTCGGAAACCCGTTCGCCGCCGCACTCGCGGCGGGGCACTACCAGGAAGGCAAGGTCACGGTCGAGCCCTCCCTCACCAGCGTGTCGATGGGCGAGGGCGACAACAAGTTCGTGGGCGACGTCGAGCTGCAGATCGACTCGAAGACCGCCAGGCGGCTCCAGGAACTCGCCAGCCAAGTCAGCGAGCGCGAAGGCGTGCTGATGCCGATGTCCCAGCTCTACGTGCACAGCAAAGAGCTGGTGATCGCTCGTGACAAGAACGGCAACGTCCTCACCGACCAGGACGGAAACCCGCGGGAGAAGTGGGTCATCAAGGCGGAGGAGATCGTTCCAGGGGATCCGCGCTACCTGAGCCCGGAGGACGCCAGCCGACAGGTTGCGGAGCGGCAGAAGCAGTCCCGCCTGGAAAGCGAGCTCGCGGAGATGAGCAAGTCGAAGACGGTCGACAGCAGGTTGAATCCCGTTGACGACGATGGCGGCCTCGGGCAGTACGAGAAGTCTTCGTCGGACGAAGGCGTGGGAACCGGCTCTGCCGACGACTCGGTCGATTCCGGTGACTCCTCGGTGGATGAGCCCCGTTCTTTCGACGGAACCCCGGAGAGTCCCGCTGCGAACGACTTGCCGACTCCGGAGAAGCCCGCTGCGTGCGAGCCAGGCGAAGCAGGGCAAAGTTCCGAAGGCGGCGACAGCAAGATCACCCGGCTGTTGGACGGGCTCGAGGAACCGCAGAGGTACGGGGCGGCTGAGAGCTACGGAGCCCATGACAGGGTATCCGCTGGCGAAGTGCCGCCGCTGTCGGTGGATTCCAGCGGAAATCCGGACTGGAACGCGATTTCCCATTCGACTGAGCCCATCACGACGCTGCCAGCGATCCACAGCCTCACCGCTCATCCGGAGCACGGTGCGGCCTACATCGCTGCGAACCACCCCGAGCTGGGCAACGTCAATCCGAACTTCCACACGCAGGGCGCGTTCGAGAACGGGTGGCAGACGAACTGCACGCGCAGCGTGGTGACCTACGCCCAGCGCCTGCTCGGCTTCGACGTGCAGGCTGAACCCGTGCTGCCGAGCGAACTCGCGGAAAAGGGCACCCCGGAGTACGTCCAGAGCCAGCTCGGCGGCCAGTGGGAGCACCACGGGACGAGCTACGACAGCATCATCCAGCGGGTCAGCCAAGACCCGGTCGGTTCGCACGCCGTGATCGGAGTGGTGTTCGATACGCCGAAGGGCCCGATGGGGCACGTTGCGCTGGTCACCAACACCCCGGAGGGCGTGGCGTTCATCGACCCGCAGTCCGGCAGGTTGATGGATCTGCCCTATCCGCCCATCCGGCTCGACCTGCTGCCCTACGGTTCGCTGCCCGAGCCGGGTATAGGTGTCGGTGACCCGGGAGCGAACCAGCATTCCACTATGGACCGAAGGGTGTCGAACAGCGCGGATCTTCTGGTGCCCGACTCGGATCCGCCCGAACGGCCGGATTCTGTTGATGAGTCAGGGGAAACCGCGCACGACGATGGTGCCGATGACGAGCCGGGATCCGACAGCGATCGGGAATCCGCTGATGATTCCGCGGTTCGCGGGGAATTCGACGACTCCGAAGCGGAGCGGGAGAACCGGATTTACCGCTCGGACGGGCCGTGGTTCGGCCAGCACGTGAATCCGCTCCGCACGGTTCCTCCAGTGGAGGAGGACGAGGGTGAGCCGCTGCCTGCGCCTCCGATCGCACCGGTGGTCCCGGGCCGCGATCCCTCGCCGTCCTGGCCGACCGAAGGGGACCTCGATGCGCCGCCCACGATCGGAACCGGCACGCCGGACGGTGCGGGCATGCCTGAGGCGCCCCAGTGGCCTGAGATGCCCGAGATGCCAGGCGGTCCGAAACCGCCTGGCTGGTTGGGTTCGGATGCACTTCCGTCCATGCCGATGACTGACTCCGGTTCCGTGTTGGGGAACGGTGGAGGCGGCCTGCCGGATGCCAGCAGCCCCGCGAGCGCATCGTCGGCCGCAGGTGGTCTGGGCGGGCCCGGCGCAGGGCAGATCCCACCCGGCAGCGGCTCGGCCGGTACCGGCTCCGCAGCGAACGTAGGTTCGGCGGTCGGCGGGAGGTCCGCGGCTGCTGAGCAGGCCGGTGCGGCGATGGGCGGTATGCCCGGGGCAGGCTCGGGCGGTGGTACCAACACATCCCGGGAGCGTTGGCGGCCAAAGGGCGACGGCTCGGTGACCTACAACCGGGAGCGGACCATCCCCGCTGATGCGGCAGCGATGTACCTGCGCAACCAGGAGGCCACGACGCTGCTGTCCAGCGACGGCCGTCAGGTGGAGTTCCGCAAGGACGCCGCGGTCGACCTCGGCGCAGGGCACCCGGACGACATGCCGGAGACCGCGGTGATGCTCCGCTACGAGGCCGTGGACCCGTCCAGCACGGGAGTACCGTTCGACGAGGGTGACCTGGGCGTCAGCGAATTCACCGGTAGCGCGGAGATCTACGTCGAGAGCGCTGATGGCTCAGAAGTGCTGCTGGGCACCTTCAACGCCGGCTCGCGGTCGTGGACGCCCACCCGCATGGGGCGCAAGTGGCTGGACGGTGGGGAGTGACGATGCATGAGGGAGGATCTGCCGACAGTGGACAGGGCTGACGCGATCGAGCTGGCCGAGAAGTGGCTGCGGGCTACCGGGCAGGGGCTCGGCGAGCCGGATGGTGTGCGGGTGGATCACGCCAAGGTGGTCCGCACCGCTGAGGGGTGGCAGATTCCCTGGAACAGCGTTGCGTGGTTGGACCGGGGCGATGCGGGCAAGATGATCATGCCGCCACCTGCCTTCGTGGTCACCGAACCCGAGGGACAGCTTCGGCACGCCAACACCACGCCGCACCCCGGCTTCTCGTCGCCGGCTCACTGGCCGGGGGAGCCGAAGCGCGAGGAGATCATCGACTCGGAGTACCGAGCGGCCGAGCTGTTCGACCTGGGGGTGCCGCGGCACGCGATCCTCGGGTGGAAGGTCACCCACCCCGATGGTCGTGTGGAGGAGCAGCTGAACCCGGACTACATGCCCGGGCCGATCCAGCTCGGGATGCCCCGGCACCGGAACCGGCTGGAGGCGATGCTCAACCACCTGACGCTGAAGCGGATGACGCGCGAGAAATTCCTCAGCGGGCTGCTGCAGTGCGAAATCCTCATTCCCGTCAGCGACTTCGACGCGCCGCCGGACGAGGTCCTGTCGAACCTCTCTGGCACCGTGGAGGTGTTCAGCTCACCCGCGCGGATCCCGCGCTCCGCCGAGTGGATCCGCACCACGGTGCCGACGTTCATCAGGCATTCCGACGCTGCGATGGTGATCAACGTGCGTGGTGAGCCGAAGGCGGAGGTCACTGCCGACGAGCTCGCCGGGCTCCGGGAGCCCGCCTTGGCGACCTATCCGAACCGCCCGGACGTTCCGGTCTACCCGGCGAAAGCCGGCTACGAGAGCGAGCCCGGGCTGGACCGAGAGACGGCCGGGCGGCTGCAGCAGCAGTTCGAGCTGGAGGAGCCGCCGTACTTCTCTTCCGACTGGTTCGAGCAGGCGCGGGCGAGCGGTTACAACCTGACCCGCGAGGAGCAGGAGCGAAGGCTCCTCGGCTCGGCGTGGCTCCGCCGCAATCGTGCTTGGAGGGGCGCGGCTTGGAGCGGCGACGACGACATCTCGCACCAGTCCTGGCCGACCGATCTGCACGCGAACGGCCTGATGGCGTTCCACGACAACGCGGGTCGGGTGCGGCCGGCGCTCGACACCTTCGGCAAGCTCTCACGTGTGGGCTGGATCGAGCCGCGCACGTCCTGGTCCGCGCTCATCGGGGCGTACGTCGGCTTCGCAGTGGGCGATGCGCTCGGTTCGGCGCTGGAAGGAATGTCGCGGCCGGAGATCGAGCAGCGCTACGGCCGACGCGGCATCACGGGCATGGAGACCGCCTTCGAACGCCCCGGCCAGGTGAGCTGGCGAACGACCATGCTGCTCTTCCTTAGCGAAGGTGCGGTACGAGGCATGGGCACGTCGTTGCTGGCGATGCAGCCCACCGCCATGCAGTCGGCGCACGCCCGGTGGCTGGTCGCTCAAGGTGTGCCGTGGCAGCAGGCTGCAGGACCGTTGGCGGCAGCGCACTCGCAGCCCGATGGATGGCTGGTGCGGACCCCGGAAATTCGGGGAGCGCGTGGAGCGTCACCTCAGTTGCTGGCGGCGATCCAGCAGAAGATCGCCGATCCCGGCCAGGACTGCAACGTGCAAGGGCCGGTTTCGCTGATCTGGTCGCTACCCGGTGGGTTGACGAGCAAGGCCACGGCGGGAGGAATCAACGCGCTGGCCAAGGGCTGGAACCGGAGCGAGATCGACGTCGCGGCTTCTGCGGTCTTGAGCGCGATCTTCGCGGAGCTGTTCCGGCGAGAGGCCTTCATCTTCCCCGTGCGCGTCCAGCTCAAGGACAGGCTCGGGGGCGGCTACCTGGCAGAGCCGCCGAACCAGGCTTGGGAGCAGGTCTCGCGCATGCTGCGGAACGTGTCTTCGCGGGCTCAGAAGCCGCTCAACATCGATGCCGACGACATCGCTGCGATCGATCCCGGCGATGCGACGCTCACGGTGCTCGGTCGTGCGGTCTACGCGGCTGCGAAACGTGAGTACTACCCGAAGGAAGCGCTCCTGCTGGCGGTCAACAATTCCCCGAAACCGGCGATCACCGGAGCCCTCACCGGCGCCCTCGTCGGGGCGAGGGCCGGTGTTGCGGGGCTACCGCGTGAATGGGTCGAAGCGCTGGACCTCGGCGATCTGGTGCAGGAAGTGGCCGACGAGCTCTTCTGGAACTTCGGTCACCGCAACCCGCTCGGTGAGCTTGAGAAGGAATGGGCTGAGCGCTATCCCAACTGGTGACAGGGACCGCTGAGTCTGCGTGAGTGGTGGCGGTTGTTCTTGGCGCCGTCCCAGCTCATGGCAGCTGCTGTTGCTCTGGTACTGGAGCGACTGGAGATCGAGAGCTTCGTGGTCCTGGCCGAGGAGTTGCGCTTCGGTCGTACCGCTGAGCGGCTGCAGGTCAGCCAGACGATCCAGCAACATCGGCAACGCCGGAGGACCTCTCCTGGCCGCAGCCCTGTCGGCAGGAGCGACCTACACCGCACCCCTGGCCATCGCGGCGGCCCTCGCCGTCCCCGGCCTCCTGCTGTCCTACCTGGCCAGCCGGAGGGTTCAGGTCAGGGGCCGATGTGGATGTGGGCTGACCAGCGGGAGGGTTCTTCCGGGTAGTGGGCTCGGAGCTGGCGGACTGCGTTGTGGAGGGCGTAGGCCGCTCGGTCCGTGTCGAAGTGGTCGGTGAACAGGTCTGCGTAGACGTCCGCGTGGATCGCCACCGCGCTGTCCTCGTCGACCTCCCACAGGGTGCCGATGGCGTGGGTGAAGCCCGCGAAGACCAGTGCTGCCGGGAGGGACACCGCCGCCGCGCAGGGTTCGTCGGCCGCCGTCGCGCACTGGCCGAGGTAGCAGAACTCCGCTTCGTCCAAGGAGATCTGGCCGAGTTCGACCAGACCCAGCGGACGCTGCGGAGCTTCGCGGTCCAGGAGCATGCCCGCCGCCGGTTGCGTCGGGAACTGCGAGCTCGGTTCGCAGATGTGCAGCCACGGGTGGTTCGGGATCATGCGCAGCATTTCCGCCGCGGTGGCCGTTTCCACCGCTGCGATCTCCGCGGATGGCCAGCGCTGGGCCAGGACCTGGTTCTGCCGCGGCAGTTCGCGAGCCACCATTTCCGCGGAACCTGCTGCCACCAAAGGGGTTCCGGATTCCGGGACCGGACGTTCGCTCGCGCGCAGCAGGCAGCTCAGGGTCGGCGTGTACGAGGAGACAACCCTGTCCAAAGTGGACTCACCAGTGCGGGCGGTTGCCGCGTGCATAGGCAGGAATGCCGGGGCACCGAAGGCGCTCCACCACATCCGGGGCCAGCGGGCGCCCGGCCTCGGGGTGTTCAGGTAGCCCATGCGGTCCAGGACCGGGCGGGTGATGCAGCGCCAGGTCCAGTCGAGGCCGTTGGTCAGCACCGCGTGCTCATCCCGGTGCGCCGACTCGAGCATCTCCGCGGCGCGCTCCGCCGCCTTCTCCGGCGTGACGTCGGGCAGCGGCACGAGCAGTGCGCGGCCCGCGATGAGCACCAGCGCATCGCAGCGGTAGCGGCTGAGGTTGACCAGCACCACCGAGCCCTCCGGCGCGGCGTCGGCGAGCTTCGCGAACGGGGTGCGGCGCAGGTGGTCGGGTTGCACCGAGCGGGCTTCGGCCAGCAACTCGTCCCAGGTGCGGGCCAGGTGCGTCCGGTCGTCGAGTTCGGTCAGGCCGGGTTCGGCCACCGGGCGGTCCAGCAAGCGCCGCAGCCGGACCGCCTCGTCGGCCAGGTCCGGGTGGGTGCGGTGCAGTTCGCCGAGTTCGCCGCCGGTGGGCAGGAAGTCCGCCAGGATCGCCGAGCGCCCGTGCTCCAGCAGCTCCACCGCCAGCTCGAGGTTTCCGCTCTCCACCGCGCACGCCGCCGCGTCCGCCGCGATCGACGCCCACCGCTGCTGCGAGACCGGCGGCGCCACGACGCGCTTGCCGCGGGTGACCAGCGGCAACAGGTCGACGGCGTAGGTGAACGACTCCAGCGCCTCGGACCAGCGGCCCGCCTGCGCGCAGATCCGGCCGGCCAGCGCTGCCGCCCGCAACCGCTGGTCAGCAGGGGCGTTGCTCTGCTCCGCAGCCTCCATGAGCACCTTGCGCGCCCACCGGTAGTAGCGCTTGCGCCCGCTGCGCTGGTACAGCGACTGCAAGGCGCGGGCCTGGTGGATCGCCGCGTTCGCGCGCTCGGGGGCGTCCAGCCGCATGGCGTTGAGCGCCTGCTCGAACAGCTCGATCGCCGTTTCGACGTCGTTGGTCTTGCTCGACAGCCGGAACCGGTGCGCCGCGATGATCCCCAACTGCGTCAACGCGGCGTGCTGCGTGGACGGATCCTCCTTGGCCGCCTCGCGTGCCAGGTCGGCCGCGCTGTCCAGGTCGGAGCTGTCCTTGCTGTGCTCGAAGCGCTCGATCAGCGTCGTGGTCAGCGCGTTGAGCACCGCGCCGCGCTGCTCGGCCGCTGCCGCGGAGGCCGCCGCTTGTCCCGCGGTGACGGCGGTGTCGAGCACCTTCGGCTCGGCTCCGTGCACGAAATGCCTGCGCAGCAAGGTTGCATAAGCCGTGAGGGCGGTGGCGCGCTCGGTGTCGTCGGCGGACATCGCGCGCACCGCCGGGGCGATCGGCCGCAGCACCCGGCGCAGCTGGCTGGCCTCGCCGGTGGCGTCGACGTGCTCGACGGTGGTGGTGGCCAGGTTCCAGATCGCGGTGCCGAGCAGATGGTGACCGGTGTCGAGCACGCCGAGCACCCCGACCAGCTCGCTGATCGCCGAGTTGAGGTCGGTCAGGTCGCCGTTGGACCGGAACCGAAGTCGCAGCGCACGGGCCAAGCTGCAGAGCGCTGAGCGGCGCGGATCACCGTCGGCGAGAGCCCCGGCGCCCGAGCCGAGGTGCTTGATGGCGTCGTCCAGGTCGTCCTGGGAGTTGCTGCGCTCGTACCGGCGCAGCAGCCCGGCGCCGAGGTTGACCAGCAGTTCGGGGGTGGCCGGGTCGTTGGCCGGGGAGATCCGCGCGGCCTCCCGGAACACCTCGATCGACTCGTCGTCGGAGGCGGCCGAGTCCGCCAACTGGGCGTGCAGCTTGAGCGCGTTGGCCAGCCTGACCAGCGCCATCGCCCGTCGCGGGTCGCGGCGCGACGCCTGCTCGACGGCAGTGCGGGCGGCCTGCACGCTCTCCGCCGCCGTGGCCGTGCGCTTCGTCTTGCCCGCGAGATCGGCCAGCGCCAGCGCGAGGTTGCACTGGTAGAGGATCCGGTCGCGGTCGTTGTCATGCGCCGCGGTGGTGGCCGACCGGTAGTAGCCGATGGCGTCCTCGAGATCGGCCAGATCGCCGCTGCGCAGGTGGGACAGCTGTGCAGCGCTGCCGAGGTTGTTGAGCACGCCTGCTCGCGCGGGATCGCCCTCCCGCAACATGCCCGCGGTGGCCCGGAAGACCTCAGTCACCCAGGGCAGCTGCTCGAAGTCGAGGGTGGCGACGATCTGGTTCATCGCCGCGATCGCGTCGGCGTAGCGCTGCTCGGCGCTGCGGCGGGGATCCGGGGCCGGAGCTGCGGGTTCCGGGGCTGGGGGATCCGGGGTGGCGTCCTGTTCGTCGGTGAACCAGCTGGAGCGGTTACCTCCCCGAGCGCTCTGCGCTGCGGTCCAACGTTGCAGCCCGCCGAACCGGTCGTTCGCGCGGCTTGCATCGTCTGTCATCGGTCGTTCTCCTGTGGCTAGCTCACCGGGTCACCGGTCGGGGAGTTCTCGGTGGGGTCGTAACACGCTACCGGCGCGCGCAGCCGCCGAATAGCCCGTGTGCACCACCTGAGATCGCACCGGTGGACAGCTGTGTCCATCGGTGCGATCCGCTCGATCTCCGAACCTACTCGGCACGTGCGACGAGGGGTTCTGCTTGAGATCATCAATACTCACGGCTACCACGCAGTGGTCGCCGCTACTTCCAGATCGGCCGGCTGCGGGGGTGAACCGGTCGACGTCGTAGTCCGCTCCGCGAACGTTGTCGTAGACGCTGTTCTTCCTGGTCGGGTGTTCCCTGTCGTGCAGGATCATGCGCCCGGCAGTGAGCCCGGACGCCTGCCAGTCCTCGCGAATTTGTACTTGTTGTGCCCGGCTGGGAGCCATGTAGAACGGTTCGGCCACTGCGGATGACGGCTCTTCGTTGAAGTCGCCTGTCATGATGATCGGCAGGTCTTTTTTGAACGCGGGCTCCAGGAAACTCCGGTAACCGCCGCTGCCCGTGATCTGATGGGCCTGCTTTTTGCGCGTCTCCGAATAGTCGTCGCTGTCCTTGTCAGCCTTGAGGTGCGTCGAGCAGACTTGGACGGTTCTGCTTCCGAGGGGAGTGATCGCGCAGAGCAGCTTGCGGCTCTCGGTGCCCTTGTCACGAGGGTCGCGGTAGAGCTCTTCATCAACAACTGCGTCCTGGTGCGCGGCCATCGTGGCGAAGGCGGCTAGGAGTCCGGGTAATCGACTTCGGTTGCGGCGGGTGCCGAGTCCGCGACGCTGCGTGCTCAGGTGCAAATCGACCTCCCCGGTTCAAGATCGAGAATTCGAAGATCGAATCCGGCGGTCTCCATGACCGTCGGTGCGGATCCGAGCACATGGGGTGAGTCGCCGAGGGCGACTTCGCCGGATTGACTCCGTTCAGCCCAGTCGTCCGGGAATGGCCGTGATCGATAACGAATGCTGAGGCGCCGGCCACTCTTGGGGTTGATCTGGCGGGGTGCTGTCAAGAGCCGTTCGGAGGGCGGTCGGGAGTGTCGTGCGGGAGCACCCCGAACCGTCCGGCGCTAGTGCTCTGACCAGGCAAAAGTGCGCCCCCGATGGCCACGTGCAGTGATCGTGTTTTGCGCCACGAGGGTGATCGGAGCGTGATCTCTTGACTGGCGGCGCGCTGGGGTTCACTCTGGTGGCCAACGCGGGGCTGGGCCGCTATCAGTGGGCCCCCTCGACAGCTGGCGGAGTTCCAGCTAGACTGCTACTTTGCGCTGCCCTCTTTCCGTCTGCCCGTGCGTCGGGTCGTAGGATGGCGGGCGCCACTTGCACCCTTGACAGCTGTGTTAGCGGACTGCGCGTTCGCGTAACGCGCGCTTTGATAACGCGGCTGTAGCCAGTTCAGAGTCCCGGAAGGACGCATCTTGGCAGTCTCCCGCGCGACCAAGGTCTCTGCAGCTTCCAACTACACGTCGGGGATCCCTGGGGCACCCAAGCGGGTCTCGTTCGCGAACATTCGCGAACCGTTGAACGTGCCGAACCTGCTAGACCTGCAGATCCAGTCCTTCGAATGGCTTGTCGGTAACGAAGCCTGGTTCCAGCGCCGGGTTGACGCCGGCGAGGAAGTTCCGGTTGGTGGTCTCGAGGAGGTCCTCGGTGAGATCTCCCCGATCGAAGACTTCTCCGGATCGATGTCGCTGTCCTTCTCCGACCCACGCTTCGACGAGGTCAAGGCCTCCGTTGAGGAGTGCAAGGACAAGGACATGACCTACGCGGCGCCGCTGTTCGTCACCGCGGAGTTCACCAACCACGGCACTGGCGAGATCAAGAGCCAGACCGTGTTCATGGGTGACTTCCCGATGATGACGAACAAGGGCACCTTCATCATCAACGGCACCGAGCGGGTCGTCGTCTCCCAGCTCGTGCGGTCCCCCGGTGTCTACTTCGACCAGTCGGTCGACAAGACCACGGACAAGGACGTCTTCAGCGTCAAAATGATCCCCAGCCGCGGTGCGTGGCTGGAGTTCGACGTCGACAAGCGCGACACCGTCGGCGTCCGCATCGACCGCAAGCGCCGCCAGCCGGTCACCGTGCTGCTGAAGGCGCTGGGCTGGTCGGCCGAGGCGATCCGCGAGCGGTTCGGCTTCTCCGAGACCCTGATGGCGACCCTGGAGAAGGACCACACCGCAGGCACCGACGAGGCGCTGCTCGACATCTACCGCAAGCTGCGCCCGGGCGAGCCGCCGACCAAGGAGAGCGCGCAGACCCTCCTGGAGAACCTGTTCTTCAAGGAGAAGCGCTACGACCTGGCCCGCGTCGGCCGCTACAAGGTCAACAAGAAGATCGGTCTGGGCCTGCCCTACGAGACCGGCGTGCTGACCGAAGAAGACATCGTCACCACGATCGAGTACTTGGTTCGCCTGCACGCGGGCGGGACCGACATGCCCGCTCGCGGTGAGGGCGAAGGCGCCACCGTTCCGGTCGAGGTCGACGACATCGACCACTTCGGCAACCGGCGCCTGCGCACCGTGGGCGAGCTGATCCAGAACCAGGTCCGGGTCGGCCTGTCCCGCATGGAGCGCGTCGTCCGCGAGCGGATGACCACCCAGGACGTCGAGGCGATCACCCCGCAGACCCTGATCAACATCCGCCCGATCACGGCGGCGATCCGGGAGTTCTTCGGCACCTCGCAGCTGTCCCAGTTCATGGACCAGACCAACCCGATCGCGGGCCTGACGCACAAGCGTCGTCTCTCCGCGCTCGGCCCGGGCGGTCTGTCCCGTGAGCGCGCGGGCATGGAAGTCCGAGACGTGCACCCCTCGCACTACGGCCGGATGTGTCCGATCGAGACGCCGGAAGGCCCGAACATCGGTCTGATCGGCTCGCTGGCGACCTTCGCCCGCGTCAACCCGTTCGGCTTCATCGAGACGCCGTACCGCAAGGTCGTCGACGGCCGGGTCACCGACCAGATCGACTACCTGACCGCGGACGAAGAGGACCGCTACGTCAAGGCGCAGGCGAACGCGACGATCGACGACGACGGCAACTTCGTCGACGACCGCGTGCTGGGTCGGCGGAAGGGCGGCGAGGTCGAGCTCCTCGCGCCGACCGAGATCGACTACATGGACGTCTCGCCGCGGCAGATGGTCTCCGCCGCGACCGCGATGATTCCGTTCCTCGAGCACGACGACGCGAACCGCGCCCTGATGGGTGCGAACATGCAGCGTCAGGCGGTGCCGCTGCTGCGCAGCGAGTCCCCGCTGGTCGGCACCGGCATGGAGCTGCGCGCCGCGGTCGACGCCGGTGACGTCATCACCGCCGAGAAGGCCGGTGTTGTCGAGGAGCTGTGCGCCGACTTCGTCACGATCATGGCCGACGACGGCACCCGCCGCTCGTACCGGATGAACAAGTTCTCGCGGTCCAACCACGGAACTTGCATCAACCAGAAGCCGATCGTGAACGAGGGCGACCGCATCGAGGCCGGTCAGGTCATCGCGGACGGTCCTTGCACCCAGAACGGTGAGATGGCGCTGGGCAAGAACTTGCTCGTCGCGATCATGCCTTGGGAAGGCCACAACTACGAAGACGCGATCATCCTGTCCCAGCGCCTGGTGCAGGACGACGTGCTCACCTCGATCCACATCGAGGAGCACGAGGTCGATGCTCGTGACACCAAGCTGGGCGCCGAGGAGATCACCCGGGACATCCCGAACGTCTCCGACGACGTGCTGGCCGACCTCGACGAGCGCGGCATCATCCGCATCGGTGCCGAGGTCCAGGGTGGCGACATCCTGGTCGGCAAGGTCACCCCGAAGGGCGAGACCGAGCTGACCCCGGAGGAGCGCCTGCTCCGCGCGATCTTCGGCGAGAAGGCTCGCGAGGTCCGCGACACCTCCCTGAAGGTGCCGCATGGCGAGACCGGCAAGGTCATCGGCGTCCGCGTGTTCAACCGCGAGGACGACGACGAGCTGCCCCCGGGCGTCAACCAGCTGGTGCGGGTCTACGTCGCGCAGAAGCGCAAGATCCAGGACGGCGACAAGCTCGCCGGCCGCCACGGCAACAAGGGCGTCATCGGTAAGATCCTCCCCGCCGAGGACATGCCGTTCCTCTCCGACGGCACCCCGGTCGACATCATCCTGAACACCCACGGTGTTCCGCGACGGATGAACATCGGCCAGGTGCTGGAGACGCACCTCGGCTGGATCGCCTCCCAGGGCTGGTCCATCGACGGTGACGCCGACTGGGCCAAGCGCCTGCCGGAGGACCTGTACGAGGTCGAGGCCGGCACCAACACCGCCAGCCCCGTCTTCGACGGTGCGCGCGAGGAGGAGATCACCGGTCTGCTGGCCTCCACCCGCCCGAACCGCGATGGCGAGCGCATGGTCGGTGGCGACGGCAAGGCCCAGCTGTTCGACGGGCGCAGCGGCGAGCCGTACCCGTACCCGACCGCGGTCGGCTACATGTACATCCTGAAGCTGTCGCACCTGGTGGACGACAAGATCCACGCCCGTTCGACCGGCCCGTACTCGATGATCACCCAGCAGCCGCTGGGCGGTAAGGCGCAGTTCGGTGGTCAGCGCTTCGGTGAGATGGAGTGCTGGGCCATGCAGGCCTACGGCGCCGCCTACACGCTGCAGGAACTGCTCACCATCAAGTCCGACGACGTGGTGGGCCGCGTGAAGGTCTACGAGGCGATCGTCAAGGGCGAGAACATCCCGGAGCCGGGCATTCCGGAGTCCTTCAAGGTGTTGCTGAAGGAGCTCCAGTCGCTGTGCCTGAACGTCGAGGTGCTCTCCAGCGACGGTGCGGCCATCGAGATGCGCGACAGCGAGGACGAGGACTTGGAGCGCGCTGCTGCCAACCTCGGCATCAACCTGTCCCGCAACGAGTCGCCGTCCGTCGACGACATCGCGCACTGACACTCGCCGCCGGTCCGCGGGATCGCTCCCGCGGACCGGCGACCGACCCAACCTGGCACCCCTGCCCTTAGCCGGCAGAACCTCTCGACCAAGGGAGAAGACCCGACGTGCTTGACGTCAACTTCTTCGATGAACTCCGCATCGGCCTGGCTACGGCCGACGACATCCGCCAGTGGTCGTACGGCGAGGTCAAGAAGCCCGAGACCATCAACTACCGCACCCTGAAGCCGGAGAAGGACGGGCTCTTCTGCGAGAAGATCTTCGGTCCGACCCGGGACTGGGAGTGCTACTGCGGCAAGTACAAGCGCGTCCGCTTCAAGGGCATCATCTGTGAGCGCTGTGGCGTCGAGGTCACCCGCGCCAAGGTGCGTCGCGAGCGGATGGGCCACATCGAGCTGGCCGCTGCCGTCACCCACATCTGGTACTTCAAGGGCGTCCCGTCCCGGTTGGGCTACCTGCTCGACCTGGCCCCCAAGGACCTCGAGAAGATCATCTACTTCGCGGCTTACGTGATCACCAGTGTGAACACCGAGCTGCGGCACAACGACCTGTCGACGCTGGAAAGCGAGATCAGCGTCGAGCGCAAGCACGTCGCCGACCAGCGCGATGCCGATCTCGAGGCGCGGGCCCAGAAGCTCGAGGGCGACCTGGCCACGCTCGAGGCGGAGGGCGCCAAGAGCGACCAGCGCCGCAAGGTCAAGGAAGGCGCCGAGCGCGAGATGAAGCAGCTGCGCGACCGTGCGCAGCGCGAGCTCGACAAGCTCGACGAGATCTGGGAGACCTTCACCAAGCTGGAGCCCCGCCAGCTGGTCGCCGACGAGATCCTGTACCGCGAGCTCTACGACCGGTACGGCGAGTACTTCACCGGTGGCATGGGCGCCGAGTCGATCCAGGCCCTGCTGTCGACCTTCGACATCGGTGCCGAGGCCGAGCTGCTGCGCGAGACCATCCGCAGCGGCAAGGGCCAGAAGAAGCTGCGCGCCCTCAAGCGGCTCAAGGTCGTGGCGGCCTTCCAGGCCACCGGCAACGACCCGAGCGGCATGGTGCTCAACTGCGTGCCGGTCATCCCGCCGGACCTGCGTCCGATGGTGCAGCTGGACGGTGGCCGCTTCGCGACCTCCGACCTCAACGACCTGTACCGCCGGGTCATCAACCGCAACAACCGCCTCAAGCGACTGATCGACCTCGGTGCGCCCGAGATCATCGTCAACAACGAGAAGCGGATGCTGCAGGAGTCCGTCGACGCGCTGTTCGACAACGGCCGTCGCGGGCGTCCGGTGACCGGCCCGGGCAACCGGCCGCTGAAGTCGCTGTCCGACCTGCTCAAGGGCAAGCAGGGCCGCTTCCGCCAGAACCTGCTCGGTAAGCGAGTCGACTACTCCGGCCGTTCGGTCATCGTGGTCGGTCCGCAGCTGCAGCTGCACCAGTGCGGTCTGCCGAAGGAGATGGCGGTCGAGCTGTTCAAGCCGTTCGTCATGAAGCGGCTGGTCGACCTCAACCACGCGCAGAACATCAAGTCCGCGAAGCGGATGGTGGAGCGTCAGCGCCCGCAGGTGTGGGACGTGCTGGAAGAGGTCATCGCCGAGCACCCGGTTCTGCTGAACCGTGCTCCCACGCTGCACCGCCTCGGCATCCAGGCCTTCGAGCCGCAGCTGGTCGAGGGCAAGGCCATCCAGCTGCACCCGCTGGTCTGCGAGGCGTTCAACGCGGACTTCGACGGTGACCAGATGGCGGTCCACCTGCCGCTGTCGGCCGAGGCTCAGGCCGAGGCCCGCATCCTGATGCTGTCCAGCAACAACATCCTGTCCCCGGCGTCGGGTCGCCCGCTGGCGATGCCGCGTCTGGACATGGTCACCGGCCTGTACCACCTGACCAAGCAGGTGGACGGGGCCAAGGGCGAGGGCCTGGCGTTCTCCTCGGTCGGCGAGGCGATCATGGCCTTCGACCGCGGTGTGCTGGGGCTGCAGGCCAAGATCAAGATCCGGCTGAAGGACGTCGTGCCGTCGCGCGACGCCACCCCGGAGGGCTGGGAGCCCGGTCAGCAGTGGCTGGCCGAGACCACCCTGGGGCGGGTGTTCTTCAACGAGCTGCTGCCCGAGGACTACCCGTTCGTCGACGACCTGCTGCCGAAGAAGAAGCAGGCCGCGATCGTCAACGACCTCGCCGAGCGGTACCCGATGGTCACGGTGGCCCAGACGCTGGACAAGATGAAGGACGCCGGCTTCCACTGGGCGACTCGTTCCGGTGTGACCGTGTCGATCACCGACGTGGTCGTGCCGCCGAACAAGACCGAGATCCTCGACGGTTACGAGGCCAAGGCCGACCAGGTCGAGAAGCGGTACCGCCGTGGTGCGCTGTCCTACCAGGAGCGCAACGCCGAGCTGGTCAAGGTCTGGACGGCGGCCAAGGACGAGGTCGCCGAGGCCATGGAGACCAACTTCCCGGAGGACAACTCGATCAGCACGATCGTGAAGTCCGGGGCCGCCGGTAACATGACCCAGGTCGTTCAGCTGGCCGGTATGCGTGGTCTGGTGTCGAACCCGAAGGGTGAGTACATCCCGCGCCCGATCAAGGCGAACTTCCGCGAAGGCCTGTCCGTGCTGGAGTACTTCATCTCCAACCACGGTGCCCGTAAGGGTCTGGCTGACACGGCGCTTCGTACCGCGGACTCGGGTTACCTGACCCGTCGTCTGGTGGACGTTTCGCAGGACGTCATCGTCCGCGAGACGGACTGCGGCACCGAGCGCGGCATCAAGATGCCGATCGCGGAGCTGCTGCCCGACGGCAAGCTGCTGCGCGACGCTCACGTCGAGACCAGCATCTACGCCCGCACCACGGCCGACGACGTCACCGACGCCGACGGCAACATCGTGCTGGCCCGCGGTTCGGACCTGGGCGACCCGGCGATCGAGAAGCTGCTCGCCGCCAAGGTCACCAAGGTCAAGGTCCGCAGCGTCTTGACCTGCGAGTCCGGCGTCGGCGTCTGCGCGGTCTGCTACGGCCGTTCGATGGCCACCGGCAAGTTGGTCGACGTCGGCGAGGCCGTCGGCATCGTCGCCGCCCAGTCCATCGGTGAGCCCGGTACGCAGCTGACCATGCGTACGTTCCACCAGGGCGGTGTCGCTGGTGACGACATCACCACCGGTCTGCCGCGTGTCCAGGAGCTGTTCGAGGCCCGCGTCCCGAAGGGCAAGGCGCCCATCGCCGACACCTCGGGTCGCGTCCGGCTGGAGGACAACGACCGCTACTGGAAGATCACGATCATTCCGGACGACGGCGGCGAAGAGATCGTCTACGACAAGCTGTCCAAGCGTCAGCGGCTCGCGGCGATCTCGGTGGACGGCAGCGAGCGGCAGATCTCTGACGGCGACCACGTCGAGGTCGGTCAGCAGCTGCTCGAAGGTGCCGTCGACCCGCACGAGGTGCTGCGCGTGATGGGCCCGCGCGAGGCTCAGCTGCACCTGGTGCGCGAGGTGCAGGAGGTGTACCGGTCGCAGGGTGTGGGCATCCACGACAAGCACGTCGAGGTCATCGTCCGCCAGATGCTGCGCCGGGTCATCATCATCGACTCGGGTGCCACCGAGTTCCTGCCCGGTTCGCCGGTCGAGCGCTCGCAGTTCGAGTCGGAGAACCGCCGCGTCGTTGCCGAGGGCGGCGACCCGGCGTCCGGCCGTCCGGTCCTGATGGGCATCACGAAGGCGTCGCTGGCCACCGAGTCGTGGCTGTCGGCGGCCTCCTTCCAGGAGACGACCCGCATCCTCACCAACGCCGCGATCGAGGGCGCGAGTGACAAGCTGGTCGGCCTGAAGGAGAACGTGATCATCGGTAAGTTGATCCCGGCTGGTACGGGCATCAACCGGTACCGCAACATCCAGGTGCAGCCGACGGAGGAGGCACGGGCCGCGGCTTACGCGATCCCGTCCTACGACGACAGCTACTACACCCCGGATGTCTTCGGCGCCGGCACCGGTGCGGCCGTCCCGCTGGACGACTACGACTTCGGGCGCGACTACCGCTGAAGTTGATCGATTGACCGAAGGGCCCCTGTCCGACTCCTCCGGACAGGGGCCCTTTGCCATGTGGGGTCAGGGTTTTCGCATCAGGTCGACGGCTCGACCCGTTCGCCGTGCTCGGCTTCTGGATCGTCTGCGGCCGAGTAGGTCGAGTAGTACTCGGCCAGCTCTTCGAGCTGTCCCTGCGACAACGGGAGTTCGCCGCTCTCGCCGGTCATGCGCATCTCGCTTCCTGTCGGGAACCTTGCTTCCTGCGCCGTCAGTAGACGGCGGTGATGCGGAGCAGGAGCACCCTCAGTACTTGGTCGACGACCGCGTAGTGGATGAAGCCGTACTCGAAATCAGCCGAGTAGTAGTCGAACTTCTTGTTGTAGGTCCCATGGGCTTTGGGGTTCTCCTTGAGTTCCTTGACGAAGGCGTCGACCGCGGTGCGGACCCTGTGCGGCAGTGAGTCCAGCGTCCGCTCAGCTTCGGTGCACCAGCGGATGTCGTAGCGCGGCATCACTCGGCCTCGGGGTGGCGCACGTGGGAGAACTGCCATTTCCCTTCGGCGTTTTTGCGAAAGACGAGGTCGGTGCCGTCGGGTTGGGGACGCCATTCTTCGGAGAACATCGATTCCTCGCCGCTTTTGATACGTTCCAGCAGCTCGGCGAGTCGCGGGTCGGGGTTGGCTGCAGAGCACGCCATCGCCCACCAGCGGCCGAGGATCTTCTCGACGCGGCTGAGGTCGAAGTCGTCGTCGGCCTCGGCCATCGCGGTGTGGAACTCGCGTTCGAACTCGACGCAGTTCTCGGGGTCCAGGTCACGCAGTGTGCGGCGGATGGCGGGGCCTGTCCGGTCGACCACGACCTTCATCCGCGCGTCGATCTCCGCGTGAAAATCCTTGCTGTCCATGGGGTTTCAACGTAGCGATCAGTCGTCTGGTCGGCAGTCGCTCAACCCGGTCAACGGTGTGCACCGTCGGGTGGAGGGCTGGCGAACTCTTGTCGAGGCCTACTGTGGAGCAGAAGCCGAAGCAGCTGAGCTGCACGACCGGTCCGAAGTGGACTGGGTGCGGGAGCGGACCTGCATGAGCTGCTGGCGGGTCCTCGCCGCGCAGTCCTGACGTACTCGTGAGCGGCGATGATAGCTCCCAAATTTAGGGAAATTTGGAACACCATTCCTCGAAACCCCAGGTCAGAAGGGTTTCCAAATTTGGGGAAATTTGGAAAGGGAAACCGTGGTCATGTTCTGGATCCAGCTGAGCACCTTTGTGCTGTTCAACCTGCTCATCCTGGCGCTGCTCGTTCAGCACTTGCTGGTGGGGAGCATCGCGTTCGCTGCGGGGCAGCATGCTGGAGGTGGGGCAGGGGATTACAACGTGTGGCGGCTCATCGCCGACATCGAAGCGGAGAAGGTTGACGCCGGCAGGACCGAGCAACGCAGTGTTGCTGATCTCGAATTCTCCGAGGTGCCACCGGGATTCCCGGAAGCCGACCCTGACCAGCCCGCCGGTCGGCACCACCTCCGCGTCGACCGCCAGTTCCTGTGCGGCGAACCCCGAGTGCTGCTCGTCGGCGCCACCTGACCGCTCGACCCACCTGCGCCGTGGTGCGGCCCCATCTCGGGCCACCGGCGGGATGAAGGTTCGTCCGTTCTGGGGGAGCCGTCCGGGGCAGGATGGTGTGAGGTGCGTGGTTCGGGTGCTTGTTGGTTCTTTTGCCCGTTACGGTGTCCGGCGGCAGGTGTTCGAGCGCGTTGATGGGGAATGGTCGTGATGAACCAACGGACCGAAATGGTGCGTCCCGCGCATCCGCCGACGGCGTTGCTGCTGGTCATCACGGCTGTGCTGGCCGTCGACGTGGCGCTCGGGCTGGTCTGGGTCTTGGGGCTCGGATCGAGTTCGTACGGTGCGGTGAACGCGGTTCGCGTGTTGTTGGTCGCCATCGGTGCGCTCGCTCGCGCCGGTCTGCTCACTGGAGTGTGGCTGGGCAAGAAGGCGGCACGCGGGATCCTCTTCGGCGTCGAAGTGTGCTTCGGCTTGGTGGTGGTTCTCGCCGCGTTCATCACGGGCTCTGCGAGTAGCGGCGGCGCGGTATCGCTCCTGCTGGGGCTGGGCATCGCGCTGTTGATGTTCGGAGGCGCGTTCCCGCTGAACTCGAGGCCGGTGCGGGTCTGGTGCGAAGGCGAGCTCCCCAGCCCGGAACCTGCGCGGGGTCCGCTGGCTCAGTGGGCGCAGCAGCAAGGCTGGCAGGTTGCGTGGAACGTGCCGTCGAGCGTGCTGGACCCGCTTCGCGGGCAGCCCTTCCACGAGTACCGGCGCAAGCAGGTTCCGGTGCTGATGCGCGGCTACCACCGGGGTGCGCTGGCGATGGCCGTGCAGGTCGATTTCCGGCACCTGCACAAAGCGACCACGGGGCCGTCGTACTACTCGCCAGGTGCGGACAGGTACGTCGAACCGACGAAGACCGTCGAGCACACGTCGACGAGCAGCGTTGTGGTCGTCGAGCTGCCAGCGCCGGTTCCCGAGCTGCTGGTCGGTACCAAGCGGAACGTTCTGGGAGACGTTGAAAGCCTGTTCTTCTTGAACAAGACGCAGCGGCTGTTCCAGGGGCGCGCTGTTGGAACGGTTTCGACCGGTGGTCCGTCCATCGCGTTCATCACGGCGAGCGGTTATCTCAGCGACTACTACCTGTACGACGCTGATCCCGCGTACGCGCACGCGGTGTTGACGCCGGAGCGGGCGACCTGGCTGAAGAGCAACCGCTCCACTGGGCCGGTGTTCTTCCGGCTCTCGGGGCGGAAGCTCATCGTGTGGTCCTACACCGGGATGGGCAGCGTCGCGGTCGTGGACGCGCTGTTCGCGGCCGCGGACGAGATCGTGCGGTGGATCCCGCCGGCTGCGTACAACACCCCGGCTGCTGTGCAGGCGGATCAGCAGCACGTTCCGTTGACGCAGCTGCAGATTCCGGTTGGCTGAGGGTTGTCCGTAAAGCGAGGCGCCTTCCAGCATTCAACGCTGGAAGGCGCCTCGCGCTTGTGCGGATCAGTCCAGGCTCACCACTTGAGGTCGCCGCTGATCGTTTCGTCCGCCGGGACCTCGCTGAAGCCGCCGTTGTTGGCCTGCTCCTCCAGCTTGTCCGCAGCAGTGCCGAGTCCTTCCGCGGTCCGGTTGAACACGGACTTGCCGGCCTCGAACTTGGACGGTTTGTTCGGGACGTCGGAAGTGACCGGCCGTCCTTCCGGCGTTCCGCCGTGAGTGACGACGTTTCCGCTGCTGTCGACCTGGGTTCGGGTCGTGCCGTCCTCGTTGACCTTCCAGATCTTGCCCTCTTGGCCGAACTTCTCCGGCTTGTCGACCTGGTAGCCGCGGTCCTTGGCCTCGCTGGCGTAGCCGTCGCCGAGCTGTCCTAGAGCCGTTCGCTCTTCGGAGGTTTCCTTCGTCGCGTTGCCAAGGGCTTCGCTGCCGGCGTCGGCCGGGCTCTTCCCGTCGCCGCCGGACTTACTGGTGTCGGTGATCTTCTGGACGCTCTCAACGATGCGGATCGTGTCGAGGATTGCCTTGATCGCCGTGATCACGTCCATGATCTTGCTGATGATCGAGGTGATCCGCTGGATCTGCTGCGCGGCGCGAGCGCAGGTGATACCTGCTTCCGCGGTGGTCACCGCGGTGGCCGCGGCGATGGATCCGCCGAAGGTCGGTCCGGCCGAGGCCGTTGCCGTGATCCAGGTGGTGATCGCCCAGGTCAGGAAGTCGGCGAGGATGCCCTTGATGACGCCCTCGGCTGCTTCCATCATGGTGCCGCTCATCTGCAGCAGCTGAGAGATGTTGTTGGCCTGACCGCCGGTGGCCTGCACGCCCTCGATGAACTTGGCCATCTTGGTTCGGAGAGCGTCCGCTGCTTCGCCGTCCCAGTCGGCCAGCTCGTTGTCCAGCGTGTCGGTCAGGGTTGTCGCCAGCTTGTCGAGATCGCCCTTCACCTGGTCGAAGGCCTGCGCGCCAGCGGCCAGTGCTTCGCTGTCGCCGGTGACGAGTTGAATGGCGTCCCGCACTGGTGCTACGAAGTTGATCACGAACTCGACGCCGGTGCCGACGAGGAAGCCCATCGGGTCCATCGCGAAGCTGGTCGCGCTGGACAGGTAGCTCTCGATATCGCCTTTGAGTGCTTCGACGTCGCCCTGGCCAGCGTGTTCATTCGCGCTGACGAGGCCCTTGACGAACGGCAGCTTCCCGAATGCCGAAAAATCGGCATCCGATGCGACCGGGCTGATCGCGCTGTTCTCGAGAATCGCTTCGGTGTTGCTGGGCATCAGGCTTTACTCCCGGCGTCGACCCTGATCTGCTTCAGCTTTTCGGCTAGCTCCCGGTCGGTGTCCTGGTAGTCCTTGCCGCATGCGCTGATGTCTTCGCCGGCCTTGGTCAGTCCCTCGGCCATCTCGTCGAGGTGCTGCTGGAACTTGTCCAGCAACTGCTGATACGGGCCGAACACCGTGGCGAGCCCGAGGAGGCCCCAGGAGATCTCCGGGACCTGGGCCGCAGTTGCCTTCTCCTTGATGGCCTTCGCTTCGCTGGACAGGCCTCCGACGTTGTTGCCGCAGCTGGTGATCGCGTCCGGTTGTGCTCTGTAGCCGCCCACGGGTCACCGTCCGCCGTCGAGGAACGAGTCGGGCATGTCGTCGTCGCCCGGGTCGTCCGTCGGGGCGCTGAGCTGCTGCTGGTCCGCATCGCGGTTGAAGAGCTGTTCCTGGGTGCGGAGGACCTGTTCGCGGACGTCGCTGTCGGGCACGTACTCCTGGACGATGTCGGCCTGGCGGCGGGCCGCTTCGGCGACCGCTTGCTGGAGGGTGCTCATGACCAGGTTGGACAGGTCGCCGGGGGATTTGCGCATCGCGTCCTGGGTGAACTGGATGTCCGTCACGCCACCCGGGCTCGCGACCACGGTCACCGAGCGGTCGGGCGAGGTGGTGCTGACCTGCAGTTCACCGATCTGCTCGCGCATCCGGCCGAAGTCGCCCATCTGCTGCTCCGCTCGGCGCCCGGCCTCCTTCAGCGCTTCGAGCTTGCGTTGCAGATCGTCCAGGTCCGCGGACATCTGCGCCTCCTTTGTCTGCTATGCGGCTCTTCCCCCCGGATGCTCGTACATACGGGTGCGCGATGTGGAACGTTTCCACGAAATACGTGCAGAAGGGACGTTGCAGATCGATTGCGCTGGAGGCGGCAAAACATGCTCGGCGCTGGTGGCCGGAGCTGCGGTTCGGGTTACCGTGGCGTGGATCGGCCCGGGCCGAAAAGGACAGGCTGCGGCGGGCATGCCGTGTCGTCGAGGGGCCAACACGGCATGCCCTGCCTGCGGTCTCAGCCCTCGAGCTCGGCGAGCGCCTTTCGGACGCGCTCGACCTCGGCCTCCAGCTCGGCCAGCTTGGCCTCGTGCTGCTGACGCGCCTGGTTGATCACGCTCTCGATGGTCTCCGAGATTTCCTCGTGCAGTTCGGCAGCGGCCTTGGACACCGCGGCTGCGGCGACCGGTAGGCCCTGCACGATGCGCTTGCCCGCGTGCAGCAGGTCCGCCTGCCACTCGCCGTCAGCGCTGCCGGTGACCGTCAGCGTGAGCTCGACCGTGCGGGTCTTCTTCGCGGTGCTCTGCTTGCGAGCCCGCGACTTCTTCGGCGTCTCCTCGACCGGTGCTTCCGGCTTCGGCCCTTCCTCGGTCGGCGCGGTCTCGGTCGACTCGGCGTCGGCCGCGGTGGTGTCGGCCTGAGCGTCGGTAGCCGGGGTCTCCGCGGGCGCGGCCGGCTCGACCGGGGACTGCGCCGACTCGGGCTGGGCCGGGGCGTTCTCGGTGCTCGACTGTTCCTCGGTCAACTCTGTCTCCTGTGTCGTGCGGCGGGAAACCAGAATAGAACAGGTGTTCCCCTGATGTGCTGTGGACTTGTCAGGCATGCGCCCGATCGGGTCACCGCTGGAGGACGGCGACCAGTGCTTGCAGCGCGGGGCGGAAGGCGTGCTCCGCCGGTGCGGCGTAGCCGACGACCACGCCGGGCGGATGGGCTCCCGCGCGCATCCAGTGCGGCCCGAGTACCTCAAGTTCCACTGAATGCTCCCAAGCCCGGGCCAGGACTTCTCGCTCCGTCGGTCCCTCCGGGTCGAGCTGCAAGGTGACGTGCAGTCCGGCCGAGATCCCGGCCGGGTGCGGCCGGTGGTTCGCGCGCAGGTCGTTCAGCGCGGCGCCGAGCAGCTCCAGCCGCCTCCGGTACGCGGCGCGCGATCGGCGGACGTGCTGATCGTATGCGCCCGAGCGGATCAGCTCCGCCATGGCCAGCTGTTCGAACAGCGGCGCGTGCAGACCACTGTTGATCTTCAGCGTGCGCACCGGATCGACCAGCTGCGGAGGCAGCGCCAGCCACGCCAGGCGCAGCGCCGGGGCCAGCGTCTTGCTGGCCGTGCCCGCGTAGGCGACGTGGTTCGGCGCCATGCCCTGCAGCGAGCCGACGGGCTGGCGGTCGAAGCGGAACTCGCCGTCGTAGTCGTCCTCGACGACCAGCAGGTCTTCGGCCTTGGCGCGCTGCACCAGCGCCATCCGCCGCGCCGAGCTCAGCGCGACGCCGAGCGGGAACTGGTGCGCCGGCGTCAGCACGACCGCCCCGCTGCGCAGCTGCTCGATGTCGATGCCGTGCTCGTCGACGGGCACGCCGCGCACCGCCATGCCGAGGCTGGCCGGGATGGTCCGCAGCTGCGGCGCGGACGGGTCCTCGAAGTCCATCGAGTCCACGCCCTGGTCGTGAAGGGCCTTGCTGAGCAGCGACAACGCCTGCGTGTAGCCGTTGCAGACGATGATTCGCTCCGGCGCCGTGGCCACCGCGCGCACGCGCGCGAGGTAGTCGGAGAGGGCTTCGCGCAGCAGTGGATGCCCCTGCGGATCGCCGTAGTCGAGGTCGTCGGCGGGGATGTTGTGCAGGGCCCGGCGGCTCGCGGCCAGCCAGTCCCGGCGCGGGAAGGCGCTCAGGTCCGGCCGTCCGGGGCGGAAGTCCCAGCGTGCGGTGGGTGGCGTCGGACTCGGCGTGTCGTCGACCGGGTCCGGGGCAGCGAGCCGATCGGCCACCGTGGTCGGTGCGCCCTGTCGGGACAGCAGGAAGCCCTCGGTGATCAGCTGGTCGTAGGCGCGGGTCACGGTGCCGCGCGCGACGCCGAGGTCCTGCGCGAGCGCACGGGTGGATGGCACTCGGGAACCGGCGGGGAGACGTCCGTCGCGGATCGCGGCGCGCAGCGCCTCGGCCAACCCGCGGCTGTCCGGACGCCCCCGGTCCAAGCGCAGCTCAGCAGGGGACCATCCAACCGTCACGTCCTCCGAGCCTACGCCGGAGCGGAGGGTGATCGAAGCCGAGTCCCGTCCCCGGTGGTGATGATCGCTACACGCGCGGTTTTCGCTTTCCACCCCGCTGCGGCATTCGCCGTTGATACGGTTTGTCGCCGCAGGCAGCGCTATTCGTGGCAGGGGACTCGTGGCTGAGGACGTCGGGCAGAGCATCGCGAACACCGAGCGGATGGTTCGCGAATGGCAGGAACGAGCCGAGGAGAAGGCTCAGAAGTTCGGCCAGATGCAGCAGCAGATCGAACAGATCGTGATCACTCAGGCATCCCGCGACGGTGCGATCCAGGTGACGGTGAACTCGAGCGGGATGCTGCAGTCCCTCCAGCTGGCGGAGAGCGCGAGCAGTCGGCCGATGGCCAAGCTCGGCGCCGAGATCATGAGCATGGTGCAGCTGGCGCAGTCCAAGGTCCCGGACATGGTCGAGCAGGCGGTCGTCGACACCGTGGGCCTGGAGGACACCGCAGCGCAGCACCTGGTGACCCAGTCCCGGAAGTACTTCCCGGAGCCGCCGGAGGAGGAGGAAGCGCCGCAGCGCTCCTCCGGGCTGCAGGAGATGCAGGTTCCGGTCGAGGACGACTACGAGCCGCCGAAGCGTCCGCCCGAGCCGCCCCGGCAGCCGCCGCGCCGCCAGCCGGTCGACGACTTCGACGACGACTTCGGAAGCGGTTCGTTCCTGCGCTGAAGCATTGACCTGGGGGAGTTTTCGCGATGCCCGATGAGATGAACGTCGTCATCGAGAACCTGCGCACCCACGCGTCCAAAGTGGACTCGGTGGTCGACCAGCTGAACGTGGCGGTCGACGCCTCGCAGCAGGTCAAGGTGGACAACGACGCCTACGGCCTGATCGGCCAGCCGTTCGCGATGCTGATCGACATGGTCGAGGGGATCGGCGTCGAGACCCTGCAGAAGGCCGTCGAGGGCATGCAGCACGTCGCCGAAGAGGTCCGCGGCGCGGCCGAGGACTACCAGGCCGTCGACGACCAGAACCGCGACCTGATCGGCGGGGTTGAGGTATGAGCAATCCGCTCGTGGCCCAGTCCGAGCAGTCGGGTGACGACGGGTTCATCACCAAGGGCGACAGCTGGACCAGCGGGATCGGCATCCTCGACGCGGTCGACGGGATCTCCGAGCTCGACGACGGCAACAACTGGGTCGAGACCGGCCTGGCCTGGGGCTCGGCGGCGCTGGAAGTCGTCAGCATCGCCACCGACCCGGTCGGCACCCTGGTGTCCTACGGAGTGGGCTGGCTGATCGAGCACATCGGGCCGCTGCAGGACGCGCTGGACTGGCTCGCCGGCGACCCCGCCGGAGTCGCTGCGTACGGGCAGACCTGGGACAACGTGTCGAAGGCGGTCGGCGAGGCCTCCACCGCCTACCAGGACGCCGTGCTGTCGGACACCTCGGACTGGACCGGCCAGGCCGGTGAGGCCTACCGCAAGTTGGCCGCGGAGAAGGGCGAAGCCCTCGTCGGTGCGGCCAAGTTGTCCGGCACGATCAGCTCGGTCGTGACGGTCATGGGCCAGGTCGTCGGATTCGTCCGCGACTTCGTCCAGCAGCTGGTCACCGACTGCATCTCGCGCCTGATCGCCTACGCGCTCGAAGCCTGGGTGCCACCCGTCGTCTCCCTGGCGTGGGTGGTCCCGCAGGCGGTGTCGTTCATCTCCAAGACCGTCGGCAAGATCGGCGAGGTCATCACCAAGCTGATCAAGACGATCAGCAACGTCGCCCCGAAGCTGGCCAAGATGGCCCAGGTCTTCGGCGACGTGATGAAGTCCCTGGCCAAGATGGGTGCCAAGTTCGCCACCAAGGCCGCCAATATCGCCGACAACGTCGACATCTCGGGCAAGATCTCCGGGAAGATCGCGGACAAGTTCGCCGAGAGCTCCTGGAAGAAGTTCGACGACATCGCGGGGACTGATGTTGTCGGTAAGCACAAGGCGAAGTTCGGTGGACCTGACCTGCCGAGCGGGGATTCCGGTGGGGAGTCCGACGAGGCGCCGAGCGGTGGGTCTCCTCGGGATTCTTCAGGCGGTGATTCGGGGACTCCGGCCGGTGGTGATGGGCCGGGTTCTCCGCGTGGTTCGGATACCGCTGGGCATGCTGATGAGCCCGGTCGCGGGTCGGACACGGCTTCCGGTTCGGGGGATCGCCCGGGCGATTCGTCCTCGGTGGACGGTGGTGGAGATGGCCGCACGGCGCCGGATTCTCCGCGGACTGCGATGTCGGAGCACTCGGGTGTCGGGGACAGTGCTGGCGGTACTGACTCCAGTCGTTCGCACCAGGGTGGGCCTGGCACTTCGGAGCCGGGTGGGTCCGCTGGTCCGCATTCGGACGGGCCTGGTTCTCACTCTGACGGCGTGAACGCTGGTGGCTCGCACCCTGGTGGTGCTGGGCCTGATGGTGGGCACGGTTCGCAGTCGGGCGGCCCGAATCCGGGCGGATCGCACCCTGGTGGTTCGCACTCCGATGTGCCGAATCCTGGTGGTTCGCACTCCGGCGGTGTGAACACCGGTAGCTCGCACTCCGGCGGCGTTGGTCCAGATGGCGGGAACAGTCCTCAGCCGAGTGGTCAGCACTCCGGTGGCGGGAATCCTGGCGGGCCACAGCCTGGCGGTGGGAATCCTGGTGGGCCGGGGCACTCCGGTGCGTCGCCGACTGGGGCTCCGACCTCGGGCGGATCTGCGGGGCCGGTTGGCGGGCCTGCAGGCGGATTCGGCTCGCCGGGCGGTCCTGCTGGACATGGCACGAACGCGCCGAACACCCCGGCGAGCACCTTTTCGTCCAATGTGGATGCACCTGCTAGGCCGTCGGATCCAGGCGTTGCGGCACCCGTGTCCGGACCCCCGCCTTCCCGTTCCGACCAGTCGCCCGGCGGTGGCACAGCTGGCGGCGGAGCCGCTGGTGGCATGGCGGGCGGAGCCGGCGGCGGCGCGCCCGGAGGGGCGGGATCGACCGGCGGAGGCGCCGGTCGGGCCGGGTCCGGTGGGTGGACCGGAACTCCTGGAAGCCCCGGCGCAGCCGGGAGGAACAGCCCGGAGGCCCCGCGTCAGCGCGGGCCGGAGGGCGCAGCGGAGCGCTCCGCGCGCGGATCGGCGAAGCCGGACGCGCCGGAGCGGCGCAGCCCGGGCAGCGAGGCCGGACAGCGTCCGGGAGGCGCGAACCGCCCCGGAGGGGCGGGGCCCGCGCAGCATCCGGGAGGTCCGAGGCCGCAGCACGCTCCATCGCGCCCGGACGCGTCCAGGCCGAACACGCCACAACATCCGGGCGGCGCACCACGTTCCGACGTACCCGCGTCGCAGAACGGGCCTGCCAACCCTGCCCGTTCCGGACACCCGGACGGCTCGCCTCGCCCCGACGGCCCGCCGCGGCAGAACGCCCCGCAGCACCCGGCCGGTCCGAGGCCGCAGGATGCTCCGTCACGCCCGGATGTGTCGAGGCCGAACACACCGCAACATCCAGGCGGCCAGCCACGCCCCGACGCGCCTGCACGCCCGGACGGCTCAGCGCGCCCGAACGATCCGTCGCGCCCGGACGCCCGGCCCAACCAGCACCCGGATGGCCCGTCGCGTCAGCCGGCACAGCGTCCAGACGGCCCGCCCGCTCAGCACCAGCGGCCCGACGGCCCACCCCACCCCGACCGGTCGACGCACCCGGACGGCCAGCCGAAGCACGCTCCGGACGGTCCGCCCCGAACCCGCCCCGACGCCGCCCCGGACGCACCGCGCCAGCGCCACCCGGAGTCCCAGCCCAACCCGAGCGGCGCGCACCCCCAGAACACGCGCCCGGACGCGCCGAACCGAAACGCGCCCAACGCGCCCCAACCAGGCCCACGACACGCGGACACCAGCCGCAACGAGCACTCGCAGGTCCGCCCCGACTCGTTCTCGAACGTCAGGACCGAGGGCGACCAGCGCTGGGGCCCGGACCGCCAGCAGCAGCCCGAGAACACCCACGTCCGCGAGGAATCCCCTGGGCAGCAGCCGGAACCGGCTCCGGATCCGGAGCGCTCCACCGCGGAGTCCATGGCGGCCGAACGGCCCCCGGCGGTCCCGTACGAGCACGCCTGGAACCTCAACGCGGGCGCGCACCAGCGGCTGGACGTCTCGGACGAGCTGCGGCAGAAGCTGGGCGGCGAGCCCACGGGGATCCGCAACACCAAGTCGGGTCTCTCGATGGTCCCGTCGCGGTCCGATCTGCCCTCCTCGATGACCACCCCGCACGACCGGTGGCGGGAACCGAACCCGTCCATCGACCCGAAGCGCTACACGGTCGAGGTGCACGGCAGCCCGAACGGCGTGACCTTCCGCGGCCAGGAGCTCTCCGCGAAGGAGTTGGCCGAGGTCATCAAGGGTGCACCGGGCTACAAGCCGGGCGCCCCGGTCCGCCTGCTGTCCTGCAACACCGGCGCCGACCTGCCGGACGGCTCCCCGAACTTCGCCCAGCAGCTGTCCAAGGAACTGGGCGTCGAAGTCCTCGCCCCGAAGACCAACGCGTGGGTCGACAACTTCGGCAACATGTACGCCAGCGAATCCCGGGCGAAGCTGGACCCGAACGGCCCCGACGGCGTCCAAGCCACCTTCGACGAACCGGGCCAGTGGGCCAGCTTCCACCCGGACGGCACCCAAGCCGTCCACGACAGCCCCTACCCCCCAGGCCACGAACCAGAATGGGTCCGCCACGGAGCCCAAGCAGCCAACGCCGAACAACGCGGCTTGTTCGACCGAATCTTCGGCAGGAACAAACAGCCGGAACCAAGTCCGATGGAGGAATGGGCGGCAGAACACGTCCGTTCCAACACGTTCTCGCCACCACCGCAGCAAGGTTTCCCGCCGCAGCAGCCCGGACAACCAGCGCACCTGCCGCAGGAATGGCGCCAGCCCCAAGGCCAGGCGCAGTTCCCCCAAGGCCAACAAGCCCCTGTCGGGCCGCAACCAGGTCAGCCCCAACAAGGCCAGTACCAGCAGGGTGTGCCTCAGCAGGGTCAGTTCCAGCAAAGCCCGCCCCAACAGCAGGGCCAGTTCGCACCCCAGCAGGGCCAGTTCCAGCAGGGGCCGCTTCAACCAGGCCCGGCTCAGCAGGGCGTGCCCCAGCAGGGCCCGTACCAACAAGGTCCGGTTCAACAGGGTCAGTTCCAGCAGGGTGCACCTCAACCCGGCCAGTACCAGCAGAGTGCGCCCCAGCAGGGGCAGTACCAACAAGGTCCCGCCCTACAGGGTCAGTACCAGCAAGGTGCGCCTCAGCCGGGGCAACCTCAGCAGGGTGCGCCTCAACCGGGCCAGTATCAGCAGCGCCCGCCCCAATCAGGCCCGTTCCAGCAAGGCGCGCCGCAGCCTGGCCAGCCCCAACACCCAGCGGTCTATCACCAACCAGGAGCCTCGCCCCAACAAGGCCCTGGTTTCCAGCAACGCCCGCAAGACGGAGATTTCCAGCAGGGATCCGGTGTCCAAGGAAACCCCCAGCGCGGAGGTTTCCAGGGAGACCCGCAAAACGGCGGCTTCCAGCAGCGCCCGCAGGGCGCCCCGCCGCAGCATCCGGTGCAACCTGCCGTCCGCCCGGCGGCCCCGGCGCCAGCGGAGGTCAGCGGTCCGCAGCAGACGCCGAGCCGTCCGCGTTCTGACGGGCCGTCGGCGCGGTCGAACAGTGTCTCGCCAGTGGATGTCAGTGGTCCGCGCCAGGGCGGTGTGCCGCGCCAGTCGGTGCCGCCAGTGGACGTCAGTGGTCCGCGTCTTGACGGGCCGTCGGCGCGGTCGAACAGTGTCTCGCCAGCGGATGTCAGCGGTCCCCCGCAGAACCGGGGAGGTCAGTCGCCGTCGGTGGACGCAGGCCAGCGGAACCTTGCCGGGACCGCAAGCCCGTCACCAACCCCGGAGCCGCATCAGCCGGTTCGTTCTCGCGAAGACTTCATGCGAAACAACGGGTTCGATCGGGATTCGTTGGGGCTGGATGATGCTTCGCCGGGGCAGCACGACGGGCCGGACTCTCGTGAGCGCAATCCGCTCGACGAGTTCGACTTCTTCGGGAACAAGGACTTCCGGGCAACGGAAGAAGACCTCGCTGCGATGCGCGAGAGCCGCAAAATGCTCAGCGAGCGTGAGCTGCAGGAAATCAGGTCGCGTGCTGATGTCGCGCACATCACCGATGAAGAACTATCGGCGATGCATCTCTACACCGGGCCGGAGCACGCGAACTGGAATGAAGCCTTGCGCAGCGGTGACCCTGACGCGGTGCGCGAGTACGAGACGCTGATCAGGAACGCCGTGTCGGGCATGAACAAGTTGCCCGACTGGAGTTCGAGCCCGAGCGTTCCGCGACTCTTGCGTGGAATCCAGATCGATTCGTTTTCCGCCATGAACATGGATGACTTCCTCAAGCGGTACGAGGTGGGCAACTCGTTGACGGAAAATGGTTTCACCAGTTCCACGAAGGATGACCTGGCTGACCCGTCCAATGACGGCAAACCGGCAATGACTGGAAATGTCGAGTTCGTGATCGATGCACAAGGGGCCGGTAAGGACATCGCATTCTTGAAGCCAACTGGCGGAATGAGGGAAGTTGTCTTTCCCCCGGGGGGGCGATTTGAGGTGACGCACCGGGAGTTCGACGAAGAGAACAATAAGTGGAAGATTTATCTATCTGCTATGGGAAGGTGAACGGTAGTGGATCACGATGAACTCGTCCGGAAGTACAGCAACGATCGCAGTAAGCTGTCGCCCGAGATGCGGGCGAAGGTCGAGGCTGCCACTGAGTCGGCTAGGCGCAGGGCTGCCAGCGGTCGGGTCGTAGAGGTCGACCCAGCGGACAACTTTCCTATCGGGCTGGATGACAACTACAACCCGTTCCCGACTTCGCGGAAACGGGCTGACAGCCGGGATGCCGACGACTCAGCGGACGCCAGCGGGAATGACCAGTAGGTGGTCCTGGTCGGGGCGGCTTCGGTCGACGGATCGGCGTTGTGAGCTTGGTTTGATCGTGGAAGAGAAGTTGAGTCGACGGGGAGGCACGGGATGACCGCGCTCGAGCAGGCCATCGATAGGTACGCGAGCGATCCTTCCGCGATCGATCAGGTGTACCGAGAGTTCCTGATGGCCAAGATGCTGCTGGTGACCGCTCCCGACTCGTCGGATCCTGCGCTGATCAACGTCGACGGGCAGGAGAAGGAGCAGATCTGGGCCTGCACCAGCAGGAGTGCGGTGCCGGACTTCGCACCCGGTACGTCGGCGGTCAACGGGTATCAGCTACTGCCATGGCTGATCGACCGGGATGTGCACGTCGCCACTTCTCCGCAGACTCAGGACATGATGTTGAGCGGTGAGTTGGCGATCGTTCATTCGGCGCCGGACATCACCGACGAGCTCAAGTCCGACGCACAGCGGCAGCCAGGTTCCTGGATTGCCGTCCCTGATCGCATGTACCAGGGCCAACCGCGTGACAGGATCCCGGAGCACGCGTTCGTCGGCGAGTATTGGGTCGATGAGGCAGGCGTGGTGACGAGCCAATACCGCTTCAGCCCCAAGTATCGGCCTTCGCCGTTGGCACTCGGCTTCCCCCAGCCCGTGAGCCCACTCGAGAAGGCCCTGCACCTGCACGAGACCGGCTACATCTCGACGGAAGCGCTCACGACCGTCCTCGCGAACAACGACTTCGCCCTGGTGGTGGAAAGCAACGGGGTGGCACCGATGTTCCCGCTAGGCGGGCGGAAGGTCTTGGTCGCTGCATCCGGTGTTAGGTACATCCCGGAGTTCGCGAAGGGCGCGAACAAGGCGAATCTGGCCACGCTCGAATCTCTCTTGGGCGAAGCAGACCTCGTCATCGACCTTGGCACGCGGCATCAAACGGAAATTGCCGGGACGGTGCTGCTGCAGGAACTCGCGAGGCAGAGAACGGCCCAGCAGCGCGATGCGAACCAACCGCAAGAGGCAGCTCCTGCCCAGCCACAGGCGGCTCCCGCACCATCGGCAGAGCCGATCGATGCTGGTGAGCGGTTCATCGGATCGATGTTGGCCGGGGCTGTGGGTGATGCTCTTGGGTATGCCATTGAGTTCGACGACATCGGGATGATTCGGCAGACGCACGGCGATGCTGGGCTGACAGCTCCGGTGCTTCGGGATGGCGTTGCTCAGGTTTCCGATGACACGCAGATGATGCTGTTCACGCTCGAGGGGCTCATCCGGGCTCATGTGGCTCGGCGGATGAATCCGGTCGACAACGACCCCGTTCCCGAGGTGCAGCACGCTTATCAGCGGTGGTTCCACACGCAGAACCAGCCGTGGGCGCAGGCCGGTGGTCCGTACGCGCGGCACCTCCAGCAGCCCGATGGGTGGTTGATCACGAACCGCGAGTTGTTCCACCGGCGGGCTCCGGGGAGCACCTGCATGTCGGCGTTGGGGAGGTTCGCTCAGACGCATCAGCACGCCACTCCGCAGGTCACCGTCAACGACTCCAAGGGGTGCGGCGGCGTCATGCGTGCCGCGCCAGTGGCGGTGTGGTCCGGCGATCCGGCCGAGGTGTTCTACGCCGCGGTCGGTACGGCTGCGCTGACGCACAGCCATCCCAGCGGTTACCTGTCCGCTGGGGTGCTGGCCGTGATCGTGCACCAGCTAATCCGGGATAGGCCGTTGCCGGAGTGCGTGCGGTTGGCTCGGGAGCTGTTGCTTCGGTGGCGGGGGCACGAGGAGCAGCTGCAGGTCCTCGACAAGGCGGTTGAGCTCGCGAAGAAGGGGCCGGTCAGCCCGGAGGAGCTCAAGGACACCCTTGGACAGGGCTGGGTCGGTGAGGAGGCGCTCGCGATCGGGCTCTACGCCGTGCTGGCCACGGATAACCTGCAAGATGGGTTGCTGCTGTCGGTGAACCACTCGGGGGACTCGGACTCCACAGGGATCGTGGCGGGCAACATCGGCGGAGCGCTCTACGGAACGCGGGCCATTCCCCAGGAGTGGCTGTCGAACCTGGAGTTGCGCGAACTTGTCGAGCAACTGGCCAAGGACGCGCTTGCCGAGTTCAGCCCCGGTCCGCCTATCGATCCACAGTGGACTAGGCGTTACCCGGCTTGGTGAGAACAGGGGGAAGCTTCCCACCGGGCTGCGACCGGATTGAGCACGACGAACACCGTGCGGAGTCGCGGTGGGAAGGACTAGCTGGCCCGACCGGTTACGGCGTGCACAACCTGGCCGCGTCCCGCGGCGAGGTTGTTGCGGGAGAGTTGTGATGGTTGATTCTGGTGAGAGTGGGGATCCGGGCGTAGCTGATCGCGTGCTTCGCCTCACTCCGCAGGACGAACGCTTTCTCGAACGCTGGCGGGACTTCTGGCTAAACCGGAATGACGCGGCTACCGGCGGGAGTGCGCTCTACCGGCTTGCGGTGGCGACATTGGGTGAGGACGCCGTCGAGCAGCGGCATAAACGCGACCGAGAGCTGAATGGTCGCCCTGGTAGTCCTGCTGCGACTGAGCGTTTAGCGGAGCGGGATGAACGGGGCCGGTGCTCCGTTGAAGTGACTGCGGAGGAGGAGCGGATCCTCGACGAGTTCCGAGCGTTCGCCGCCGACTCGACGCGGCACGTGCGCGGTGATGCCGAACTCCTCATGCTGGTGCAGGGGGACGCGGACGGAGGAATCCGCGACAAGGCCGCGGAGGACACGCGCGTCCCCTTCCCTGCGTGTTGGCCAGAATCGGCGATCGGTCTCACCGGAATGTTCTTCGGCGGTGCAGTCGGTGATGCTTTCGCGTCATCCGTGCAGCACTGCCAGCTGTCGGAGTTGATCAATGAGTACGACGCCGGAACTCTCGGCGCGGGCGTCCTCGGGCCGACCACTGCGAGAACTCGGCGAAACCTGCTCCTCGCGGAAGCTCTCCTGCGCGGTCATGCTCGCATCAGGCGTTCCGAGAAAGCCGGTATCCAGTGGCTGATCAGGGACTTCCATCGGCGATGGCTGCAGGTCGCGGGACGGTCGGGCGGTTCTCCGCGGGTATGGCTGACCGCAGATCCGGCGATGACGCGTCCGCACCAGGTGGACGAGGATTTCGCTATTGTGAGCCAGGCCCTGTTGGAGGGTGGTGCCCCAGCCGGTTCGACTGGACGCGGCACGGCCGCGGGTGTTCTTGTGCACGCGGCCCCGCTCGCGCTGCTGTGGGATCGCATGCTCGTTGACGACCGGTCCTCCTCCCAACGACACCAGAAGTTGATCGAGTTCGCCGATGTGGTGACGTCGGAAACGCATTCGTCGCCGGTCGATCGGCTGGCCGTGGCAACGCTGGTCGTGCTGCTCCGAGCGTCGTCCTACGGTTATCCGTTGGCGCGGTCGATCAGCACGCTGAAAGCAGATCTCGAGCGGTGGCCGGGCCACGAACCCGTCGTCGAAATCATGAATCGCGTGCTGGACCTGCACCGCGAGAAGGGCGGCGATCCGGTCGCGGACGTCGCTGGTCTCGTCTCGCAGGTCGATCCGGGCACGGCCCTCGGCGCGTTGGCGATCGGGTCGTATGCAGCCTGTGGCGCGGATGAACCTCGAACGGACTTCGCTGGCGCGCTGGCAGTGTCCGTGATGCACCCTGGGGATCGCGCTGCGAGCGCGATCGTTTGCGGCCAGCTGATCGGGATGTTCTCCGGTCCGGGTGTTCTTCCACGGCAGTGGATCGAACAGCTCGACCTTCGCGACGTCGTCGCTGAACTTGCCGCTGACACCGTTGCGGTGGTCGGCCCGGAGTCCGCGGAAGCCGAGGATCAGGTCAAGCGCTACGCCTCGGAACCGGTTTCTTCGACCACTGCGTCGCAGCCGCCGATTGATCCCGGAGCGAGGAGCGAACAGCCTGGGGCGCATCGGCGGTCTGAGCTGACGGTGTTGGGGGACGGCGGGAGCGCCGACGAGCGGCGGGACCGGTTTTTCGGTGCGGTGCTCGGTTTCGCCATCGGGGACCGCCTCGGCTCAGCCGTCTCGGAGCTGACCTGGCCCGAGATCCAAGACCGGTTCGGCACCAAGGGAATCTCGCGTTACGCAGCTGCTGCGGAATTCGAGCAGCTCCGGTCGAATCCGCTCAGGTTGGCCCTGTCGTTGGACATCTTGATCAGGGCCGATCAAGCCCGGCTCGGCGGCGAGGACGCGGACTTGGGACAGTTGCTCAACGCGGGGTATCAGCGATGCGCAGAACGATTCCCCGACTTCACCAACGACGTGATCGCCGAATCGACCGCGCGTCGCCTGATCGATCCGGATTTCCGGCGTTCGCTGACGCAGGTCGGGAACAGTGCTGACGAGATCGTTCGCTACTTGCCGCTGGCGCTCTGGACCGAGGTCTATCCGAGTCTGTCCCCACTGGTCCGGCAGGCTGTGTCAGGTCTGGGCGACGTCGAGGCTGCTTCGATCGCGAGCTTCGTGGTGCTTCTGCAGCTTTGCATCTTCTCGAAGAACCCGGTGCGTGCGATCGGCATGGTCCGGGCGGAGTCTGGGGAGCTTTCCGGCCCGGAGCTGAGAACCGCGTTGATGAAGGCCGAGCAGGTCGCGAGGCGTGGGATCACTCCGGCGGAGCTCGAACAACTGGGCACCGGCAACACTGCCACCGAGGCGATCGCCATCGCTGTCTGCGCTGCTGAATCGGCGGAGTTCGATCTCGACGAATCGTTGCGCATCGCGGTCAACCACTCGGGCAGCAGTGCCGTGACCGGTGCACTGTGCGGGGCGTTGCTGGGCGCAAGCTTCGAAGGCGCGCAACGGCTTCCCGAACATTGGCTGAAGGGGCTTGACGGTGGGCTAATGCTCTATCGGTTGGCGCAGGATGCCGGAGAGCAGTTCGGGCCCCAGCCGCCGGACAACGAGGAGCGGCGGCAGCGCTACGCGGCATCGTCTATCACTGCGCCACCACAGCCGATCGAGCCGCATGAGCGGTTCATCGGATCGATGCTCGCCGGTGCAGTCGGGGATGCGCTTGGTTATGCCATCGAGTTCCACGACATCGACCTGATTCGGCGGACGCATGGCGAGGCCGGGGTGACCGGGCCGGTGCTCCGGGATGGTTCCGCGCACATCTCCGATGACACGCAGATGATGTTGTTCACGCTTGAGGGGTTGATCCGGGCGCACGTGGCTCGGCGGATGAATCCGGTCGACAACGACCCCGTTCCCGAGGTGCAGCACGCCTATCAGCGGTGGTTCCACACGCAGAACCAGCCGTGGGCGCAGGCCGGTGGTCCGTACGCGCGGCACCTCCAGCAGCCCGACGGGTGGCTGATCACGAACCGCGAATTGTTCAGCCCGCGTGCGCCGGGGAGTACGTGCATGTCTGCGTTGGCGAGGTTCGCGCAGACGCACCAGCACGCCACTTTGCAGAACCCGGTCAACGACTCCAAGGGCTGCGGCGGGGTCATGCGGGCTACACCGGTGGCGGTGTGGTCGAACGATCCCGCCGAGGTCTTCCACGCCGCGGTCGGCACCGCCGCGCTGACGCACAGCCACCCCAGCGGCTACCTGTCCGCCGGGGTGCTCGCCGTGATCGTGCACCAGCTCATCCGGGATGTGTCGTTGGCGGATTCCGTTCGGTTGGCTCGGGAGCTGCTGCTGCGGTGGCGGGGGCACGAAGAGCAGGTGCAGGTCCTCGACGCCGCCGTGGAGCTCGCGAAGCGGGGGCCGGTCGCTCCCGAGGTGATCAAGGACACGCTCGGGCAGGGGTGGGTTGGCGAGGAAGCTCTCGCGATCGGGCTCTACGCCGCGCTGGCCACGGATAATCTGCGGGACGCGCTGCTGCTGTCGGTGAACCACTCGGGGGACTCGGACTCCACGGGGATCGTGTGCGGCAACATTGCGGGGGCTCTGCACGGGGCTCGGGCCGTTCCGCCGGAGTGGCTCGCGTCCCTGGAGCTGCGCGGGGTGATCGAGACGCTGGCGCGGGACGCGCTCGCCGAGTTCAGCCCCGGGCCGCCGACCGATCCGGCTTGGACTCGGCGCTACCCGGCCTGGTGACCACGAGGGAGAAATCTCCATGACCGACGCTCGACCGCCGCAGCTGTCGTGGGCGGAGCGCTTTCGCGGCGCGATGCTCGGCGGTGCCGTCGGCGACGCTCTCGGCGCCGGGGTGCGCAACAGGAGCACCAGCGAGATCCAGCAGTGGTTCGGCCCGCAGGGCGTCGTCGACTACCTGCCCGTCTACGGGCGGCGCGGCGCGGTCACCGACCTGACGCAGCTCAGCGTGTTCACCTTGGAAGCACTGCTGCGCGCGAAGGCCGCGCGCTCGGGCAGCGGGTGGCTGCCGACCGAGTTCATCTTCACGAACTACCTGCGCTGGCTGTACACCCAGGGCGTGCCGTGGGACTACGCGATGTCGGCGTACCTGTCGACGGAGCCTGCTCCCAACAGCTGGCTGCTCGAACGGCCGGAGCTGTACTCGACCCGCAACCCGGGCGGCACGGGACTGCTCGTGATCGGGCGGACGGCGGAGCAATCTCCGCTGGGCACCGACGGCACGCTGCATCCCCCGATGGTTCTGGACGGTCCGGCCGAGTTCACGGTCTGGGCCGCGCCGGCCATGGCGTGGTCGAACGTGCCGGAGGAGGTTTACTCGGTCGGCGCTGCGACCGCGAACCTGCTCACTTCCGCGCCGAACTCGATTGCCGCAGCCGGCCTGCACAGCGACGTGTTGGCGCAGCTGGTCAGGGGAGTGCCGTTGTGGGACGCGGTGACCACGTCCGACCACAACCGGCTCGGCAACGCTTATTGGACGGGCAAAGGGCCGGCCGACGTGCGCAGGACGGTGCACGCCGCGATGTTCGTCGGGCAGCGCGGCATCCGCCCCAACCCGCGGGAGCTCGACGTCGAATTCGACCTGGACGAAAAGCCCGGCGAACTCGGGATCGCGCTGGCCGCGGTGGGCAGCACCCGCAATTTCGCTGATGCGGTGCGGGTCGCCGTGAACCAGTCCGGCGACAGCTCCGTCACCGGTGCGCTGGCGGGGCAGCTCGCCGGTGCGATCTACGGACCGAGCGGGATTCCCGCGCAGTGGCTGGACGAACTCGAACTGCGCGAGATCATCGACACTCTCTGCGCGGACGCCACCGAGGCCTTCGCGCCGCCACCGCCGCCGCAGTGGGCGCAGCGGTACGTGCCGAATTCCCGGTCGTTCGGTGGCCCGAGGGAGCTCACCGGTCCGAACACCGTTGAAGGTGCTGCTGAGCAGACCATGGTTCTGCCGGCCATTCCGGCGGCGAAGGACGACACGCCTCCGCAGGGGCAGCAGAGTCCGCGTTCGACGAACATCGGGGCGCCGACGTTCCCGCGCTCCGCGAAGAGCGACCTGTCGAGCACTGGGCCGATTCCGGTGCCGAGCCTGAGCTCCGCCGAGGTGCCGGTGGAGACCACCGCGGTTTTCCCGGCGATCCGTGACGAGGAGTCGTCAGGGGATGCGCCGCAGGTCGGCGCCTTCCCACCGCCGAGCGAGCTCCGGGTTGTGGAGCCGTTGGTCGAGCCTGAGGACGACGAGCAGCCTGCCGACGCCGCTGACTTCGGTCGGATCGTCATGCCGGACGTCGCCGCTGTTGCTGCGATGCCGGAGACCGCCGATGCCGACTCGCCGGAGTTCGTCGAGTCGGAAGAAGCAGTCGTCGACCGGGAGGTTGCGGAGCGCATCGTTCGCGAAGTGGCTGACCTCGGTCGGATCTCCGTGCCGGACGCCAATGCTGTTGCCGCTGGGGCGGATCTGACCGTCGACACCGAACCGGTCGAACCGGAGCAGATCCGCGATGACGTGCGTCTCGGTCGGATCTCCGTGCCGGATGCCGAGGCTGTTGCTTCGGCTGGCGCCTCCTCCACGGAGTTCGTCGCAGACGAGGAGTCCGAGCAGGAAGACCGTGCGCGGATCGTCGTGCCGGACGCGGATGCCGTTGCCGCTGGATCGGATCTGACCGTCGACGAAGCGCCGGTGCAGGTCGAGGAGCCGGAAGACGCCGCTGATGAGCCGGACGTCGCCCACGAAGCAGCTCTCGAGGCGACCTCAGAGCTGCTGGAAGACGTTGCGGACAAAGGGGGTTCGACTCCGATGGCCCAGGAGTCTTCCGTCGTTCCGCAGGGCCTGCCGGAGTGCGAGCCGGTCGGCGTGAAGACGCCCGCGCGCGCACCGATCGACCTCGCACCGGCCGGCCTCGACCGGGCCGCCGAGCCGGAGCAGCTGGAAGCCGACGAACCGGAGACCGCCGTCGAGCAGATCGTCCCGATGTCGCTGGCCAGCACTGCTGATGACCTGCCGGATCGCGACGACGCCGAGGTGGAGAGCGCCGTCGTGTCGGACGACATCGCCGAGGCTGAAGAAGCCAAGCCGGTCGCTGACGTTGACGAGCTCAGCCACGACGATGTCGAGGCAGAAGACGCTCCGGCACCGGTCGATTACGTCGAGCAGCTGGACAGCGACGCTGTCGCAGCGGAGACCGTCGAGTCGGAAGACGTCGTTGCGGCTGAAGCCGAACCGGTCGCCGCGATGTCGCTGGTCAGCGCTGCCGATGAGCCGGTGGAGCACGAAGACGTGGAGGAATCGGACGTCGAGTCCGACGCGCCGATCGTCGACCACATCCCGACGCGGAACGTGATCCGGCTCGCGGAACCGGTCCAGGCCGAGCCCGCCGACGAGGAAGAGGACTCCGAACAGCCCGAGTCCAAACAGGACGACCCCAAGCCCGCCGAGCCGGCCCCGGTGGTGCGCGCCCGAGGCGGGCACGCCAAGGCGGACGGCCCGGACGACACCGCTCCGTCGCTGACCGAGCGCGTGCTGGGCAGCTTCCTCGGCGGCGCCCTGGGCGACGCTCTCGGCGCGGACCTCGAGTTCGTCACCGCCGAGGCGATCACCGCGCGCTTCGGCGCCGACGGCCCGTCCGGCCTCGCCGAGGCCTACGGCGTGCGTGGGGCGATCACCGACGACACCCAGATGACGCTGTTCACCGCCGAGGGCCTGATCCGCGGCAGCATCGCGAACCGGATGCTCGGCAGCGAAGACCCGCTGCCCGAGGTCCAGCTCGCCTACCAGCGCTGGCTGCACACGCAGGGCGTGGACTGGGACGCCGCGGCGGGCCCGTTCGTCGCTGACTACCCGGCGCCCGACGGCTGGCTGATCGAGGTGCCGGGCCTGTTCGCGACCCGCGCGCCGGGCAAGACGGTGTGGCGCGCGCTGGCCCGTTTCGGCGACGGCCACCCGGCCGGTTCGTTCACCGAGCGGATCAACGACTCCAAGGGCTGCGGTGGTGCGATGCGCGCCGCCCCGGTCGCGCTGTGGTCCGCCGACCCCGCCGAGGTGTTCCGGCTCGCCGCTCGCACCGCCGCGCTGACGCACAGCCACCCCGCCGGCTACCACTCCGCCGGGGCGCTGGCCGTGATCGTCCAGCAGGCGCTGCTCGGCCGTGGCCTCGACGACGGCGTTTGGCTCGCCCTGCAGGTCCTGGAGACCTGGGAGGACCACGAGGAGACCAGCGCTGCGCTCAAGGCCGCCGTCCAGCTCGCCGAGGCGGGCACGCCGACGCCGCAGCAGGTGGCCGAGCAGCTCGGCGGTGGCTGGGTCGGTGAGGAAGCGCTGGCCATCGCGGTGTGCGCGGCGCTGGTCGGTGGCGACGACGTCGAGCAGGCGCTGCGGATCGCCGTGCACCACGACGGCGACAGTGACTCGACCGGTGCGATCTGCGGGAACATCGTCGGCGCGCTGCACGGCGTCGCCGCGCTGCCGGTGGACTGGCTGGCCGACCTGGAGCTGCGTGACGTCGTCGAGCAGATCGCGCTGGACTGCGTGGCCGAGTTCGGGCACGGCGCGTTCCTGCCGGCCCAGGCCGCGATCGAGCCGCCCACCGGTGAGGACTGGAACGAGCGCTACCCGGTCCGCCCGCACTGGTCCGCGACACCCGAGCCGGCGGTCGCCGCGCCGGGCCCGGACTTCCCGGCGCCCAAGCCGGCACCGCGCCGCATCAACGGCGTCACGCACGAAGAACTGTCCGAGGGGGAGGACGAATGATCCTGGGGACGCCGATCCACGGCACGCACGCCCTGGTCAACGGGGAGTACCGACAAGACGTGCCGCTCGACCAGGCCGAGGGAGGGTTCGTCGTGCAGCACGACGAGCCCAGAGCGGTGCCGTCGGGCTTCCCAGCCCCGGCGTCCTACGGCGGGTTCCCGGACCGCTTCGCACAGCAGCGAGACCTGCTCCAAGCGCTGGGCGAGACGGTCGCCGCCGGGTTGCCGGACGGCTGGCAGCAGGCGGAGGTCGTCTGCGCCGCGCTGGGCAACCGGATCGAGATCACCGCCGCGGTCACCACCGACGGCGAGCACCAGTGGATCCCGACCCAGGACGTCGTCGCCGCGCTGCGACGGCACCGCGAGGTCTCCTACCACCCGGAGACCGGCGCCTGGACCTACGCGCGGTTCCACATCAGTCAGGACGGCTCGGACTTCCGCACCGGCCACGACGAGCCGAGCTGGACCAAGGCGCCCGAGGACAGCCGAGCGCACTACGAGGAGCTGCGCTACTACCCGCGCAACACCGTGCCGCAATGGCTGCTGGAACCGGCCTGGGCGCACTTCGTGGAGCACCGGGACACCGACGAGCGCGCCGAGCCGGTCCGGATGGCCGAGCTCTTCGACGGTCGCGACGCCGAGAACCGACCCCTGGTGCACCGGCCGGCGCTGAGCTGGGTCGAGAAGCAGTCGGTGCTCTACTACCTGCACGGCGGCGAGATCCTCCTGCGCGCGTACAGCACCGATCCCGACGAGGTGGACCCGCAGCGCCCGCCGGAGGTGCCCAAGCAGTTCCACACCGACGGCACCTGGGTGTGGCCGCTGGCGATGGCCTACTACCTGGAAGCGCACGACATCGCGCCGCCGCGCGACTTCCTCGACCACATCCGCCGTCTGTCCTACGAGCCGCCGCGGGAGATCGCCGACCGCGCGGCCGCCGAGGCCAAGGCGCTCGTGCTCGGCGGTGATCCCGATGCGCTGCAGCAGTTCGACCCGGCCGGCGCGATCGATCTGGCCCGCGGTTTCATCAGCGCGATGGGCATGAGCACCCGCTTCTACAGCTTCGAGGAGCCGGTGGGGGGCGGTTGGAGCATGCTCCGCGGCGCCGACGGCTGGTGGTCGGTGTTCTGCCTCGACCAGGGCGCGGTGAAGAACCGGTCCCGCTTCGCCGACCCCTACGCCGCCGCGGCTCACCTGATCGGTGCGATGTCGCTCACGCGGACCCAGTTCTTGCGGGAGCCGGACGAGCCGCTGCAGGACTTCGAATGCCGCTACGAGCCGTTCCCCGGCGAACCGCCGCTGGCGGCCTACGACGACAAGTTCTTGGTGACGTTGCGCGCTGGGGACGAGGTCGACCGGTTCGGCGAGCCGACCGGCAACACGGTGTTCGTGGCCGGGACCACGCTGCCGCAGCGGTCGGTGCCGCCGCAGCAGCCGCCGGGGGAGTACCGCAGGTACCGGGTGGTCACCGGCTTCGACGTCATCTCCGGGGTCGCCAAACCGGACTTCGGCCAGGTCGGCGGCGGCACCGCTTTCGTCCTGCCCGACGACGTGCGCGCGCTCGTGGCGGACGGCTGGCTGGCCGAGGTCTGACCGGACCCTGCTGATCGCAGCGCGGCGACCCGCCGCGCTGCGATCCATCTCGCCTGCCGGGAGAACCTTGTCGCGGTCGGTACAGTGGTGCACGACTTGATGCGAGCTCGCACTCCGAGGTGGCGCAGCGGCAGCGCCGGATGATCGAGCAGGTCAAGGGGGACCCCGTTTTGACCCTCTGAGAACGGGGCAGGTATCTTTGTTTATCGGACCCGACACCCATCGGGTCGATCCGCATGCCCGTGCATGACGTGGTCCCCTGATTCGGGCGACTGCGCCAGCGCCGAGGATGTGTGGAACTCCTCTCGACAACCCCATCGGGGTCGTTCCCGCCGGGGGTGCATCAGCACCGCAAGGCCGAGAAGTGGGCGACACGCCCGACCTCGTGGGCGGGGGAGTTCCGAAACACAGTGCCTGACAGGTGCTCGACGCCAGGGCACGCCGAAGCTCGAACGAGCGGCCGCTTGGTCGAGTACCAGAAGACGCGAACGCTGACAGAAAGCCGGTCCATGCCCACCATCCAGCAGCTGGTCCGTAAGGGCCGCCAGGACAAGGTCGCCAAGACCAAGACTGCGGCGCTCAAGGGGAGCCCGCAGCGGCGTGGCGTGTGCACCCGCGTGTACACCACCACCCCCAAGAAGCCCAACTCGGCCCTGCGCAAGGTCGCCCGTGTCAAGCTGAGCAGCGGCATCGAGGTCACGGCCTACATCCCCGGTGAGGGTCACAACCTGCAGGAGCACTCGATCGTGCTCGTTCGTGGCGGCCGTGTGAAGGACCTTCCCGGTGTGCGCTACAAGATCCTCCGCGGTTCCGCTGACACCCAGGGTGTGAAGAACCGCAAGCAGTCTCGCAGCAAGTACGGTGCGAAGAAGGAGAAGAGCTGATGCCCCGCAAGGGTCCGGCCCCGAAGCGGCCGCTGCACGCCGACCCCGTCTACGGGTCGCCGCTGGTCACGCAGCTGGTCAACAAGGTCCTGGTCGACGGTAAGCGTTCGCTGGCCGAGCGGATCGTCTACGCGGCGCTGGAAGGCTGCCGGGAGAAGACCGGTACCGACCCGGTCGTCACGCTCAAGCGTGCTCTGGACAACGTGAAGCCGACCCTGGAGGTCCGCAGCCGCCGCGTCGGTGGCGCGACCTACCAGGTGCCGATCGAGGTGCGTGCTGGTCGTTCGACCACCCTCGCGCTGCGCTGGCTGGTCAGCTACTCGCGGGCTCGCCGTGAGAAGACCATGGTCGAGCGCCTGATGAACGAGCTGCTGGACGCCAGCAACGGTCTCGGCGCGAGCGTGAAGAAGCGCGAAGACACGCACAAGATGGCGGAGTCCAACAAGGCCTTCGCGCACTACCGCTGGTGATGTCGGGTCGGCTCTTGCCCACCTTGGCGCACCTCTTCAACAGCTTGCACCTGCTGTAGGGAACGGGGAACAATCTCGTGGCACGCGACGTGCTAACTGACCTGACCAAGGTCCGCAACATCGGCATCATGGCCCACATCGATGCGGGCAAGACCACCACGACCGAGCGGATCCTGTACTACACCGGGATCACCCACAAGCTCGGCGAGACCCACGACGGCGCTTCCCAGATGGACTGGATGGAGGAGGAGCAGAAGCGGGGTATCACCATTACCTCGGCTGCCACCACCACCTTCTGGGGCGACACCCAGATCAACATCATCGACACCCCGGGCCACGTCGACTTCACCGTCGAGGTGGAGCGTTCGCTGCGCGTGCTCGACGGCGCGGTCGCGGTGTTCGACGGCAAAGAGGGTGTTGAGCCGCAGTCCGAGCAGGTCTGGCGCCAGGCGGACAAGTACGACGTTCCGCGCATCTGCTTCGTCAACAAGATGGACAAGCTGGGTGCGGACTTCTACTTCACGGTCAAGACCATCGAGGACCGGCTCCACGCCACGCCGCTGGTCATCCAGCTGCCGATCGGTGCCGAGTCGGACTTCGAGGGCGTCATCGACCTGGTCCAGATGAAGGCGCTGACCTGGCGCGGTGAGGTCCAGAAGGGCACGGACTACGAGGTCGAGGAGATCCCGGCCGACCTCGCCGACAAGGCCGCCGAGTACCGCGAGAAGCTGATCGAGGCCGTCGCGGACACCGATGAGGCCCTGATGGAGGCCTACTTCAGTGGCCAGGAGCTGACCGAGGACCAGGTCAAGAGCGGTATCCGGAAGCTCACCACCAGCCGCGAGGCCTTCCCGGTCCTGTGCGGTACCGCGTTCAAGAACAAGGGCGTTCAGCCCATGCTCGACGCGGTGGTGGACTACCTGCCGTCGCCGCTGGACGTCCCGCCGGTGCAGGGCACCCTGCAGGACGGCGAGACCCCGGCGGAGCGCAAGCCGAGCGTCGACGAGCCGTTCGCCGCGCTGGTTTCCAAGATCGCGGTTCACCCGTTCTTCGGCAAGCTGACCTACATCCGCGTCTACTCGGGCAAGGTCGCTTCCGGCGCCCAGGTCATCAACTCGACCAAGGGCAAGAAGGAGCGCATCGGGAAGATGTTCCAGATGCACTCCAACAAGGAGAACCCGGTGGAGGAGGTGCAGGCCGGCCACATCTACGCGGTGATCGGTCTGAAGGACACCACCACCGGTGACACCCTGTGCGACTCGGCGAGCCCGATCGTGCTCGAGGCGATGACCTTCCCGGCGCCGGTCATCGAGGTGGCCATCGAGCCCAAGACGAAGGCCGACCAGGAGAAGCTCTCCACGGCGATCCAGAAGCTCGCCGAGGAAGACCCCACGTTCCAGGTCAAGCTGGACGAGGAAACCGGTCAGACCATCATCAAGGGCATGGGTGAGCTGCACCTCGAGGTGCTGGTCAACCGCATGAAGACCGACTTCAAGGTCGAGGCGAACATCGGTAAGCCGCAGGTGGCCTACCGCGAGACGATTCGCAAGTCGATCGAGAAGTACGAGTACACGCACAAGAAGCAGACCGGTGGTTCCGGTCAGTTCGCGCGCGTGATCATCGCCCTCGACCCGATCGAGCAGACCGCCGACGCCCCGACCTACGAGTTCGCGAACAAGGTCACGGGCGGCCGGGTTCCGCGGGAGTACATCCCGTCGGTCGACCAGGGTGCGCAGGACGCGATGCAGTACGGCGTGCTGGCCGGCTACCCGCTGGTCGGTGTGAAGGTGACCTTGCTCGACGGCCAGTACCACGAGGTCGACTCGTCGGAAATGGCGTTCAAGGTCGCTGGTTCGATGGCGCTCAAGGAGTCCGCCGCCAAGGCGTCCCCTGCGCTGCTCGAGCCGATGATGGCGGTCGAGGTGACCACGCCCGAGGACTACATGGGCGATGTCATCGGCGACCTGAACTCCCGCCGTGGCCAGATCCAGGCCATGGAGGAGCGCAGCGGTACCCGCGTCGTCAAGGCCCTCGTGCCGCTGTCGGAGATGTTCGGGTATGTCGGCGACCTGCGGTCCAAGACCCAGGGTCGTGCCAACTACTCGATGGTGTTCGACTCCTACGCCGAGGTTCCGGCGAACGTGGCGAAGGAGATCATCGCCAAGGCAACGGGCGAGTGACCCGCTGCTCGGCCCTGGGTGACCGGGACCGGGCGCAGGCGACGCCTCGCGAAGGCGACCGGGGAGCAATCCCCTCCAGTTCGGCGGCGGGCGGGCCGCCACCCGCAAGGGCAGCGGCCCCCACGTCACCTACCCGACAGGACTCCGCCTGGCACACCAAGTCGTACGGCGGAAAGTTAACAAGTCCAGGAGGACAATCCAGTGGCTAAGGCGAAGTTCGAGAGGGACAAGCCGCACGTCAACATCGGGACCATCGGTCACGTTGACCACGGCAAGACCACGCTCACCGCGGCCATCACCAAGGTTCTGCACGACAAGTTCCCGGAGCTGAACCCCTTCACGCCGTTCGACGAGATCGACAAGGCGCCGGAGGAGCGCGAGCGCGGCATCACCATTCAGATCTCGCACGTCGAGTACCAGACCGAGAAGCGTCACTACGCCCACGTCGACGCCCCGGGTCACGCTGACTACGTGAAGAACATGATCACCGGTGCCGCGCAGATGGACGGCGCGATCCTGGTGGTCGCGGCGACCGACGGCCCGATGCCGCAGACCCGCGAGCACGTGCTGCTGGCTCGTCAGGTCGGCGTGCCGTACATCCTGGTCGCGCTGAACAAGTCCGACATGGTCGACGACGAGGAGATCCTCGAGCTCGTCGAGATGGAGGTCCGCGAGCTGCTGTCCGCCCAGGAGTTCCCGGGCGACGACGTGCCGGTGGTCCGCGTCTCCGCGCTGAAGGCGCTCGAGGGCGACGCCGAGTGGGCCGAGAAGATCGTCGAGCTGATGGACGCGGTCGACGAGAACGTCCCGGACCCGGTCCGCGACGTCGAGAAGGCCTTCCTGATGCCGATCGAGGACGTCTTCTCGATCACCGGTCGCGGCACCGTCGTCACCGGCCGCATCGAGCGCGGCGTCATCAACGTGAACGAGGAGGTGGAGATGGTCGGTATCAAGGAGAAGCCGATCAAGACCACCGTCACCGGCGTTGAGATGTTCCGCAAGCTGCTCGACCAGGGCCAGGCGGGCGACAACGTGGGTCTGCTGATCCGCGGTGTCAAGCGCGAAGAGGTCGAGCGCGGCATGGTCGTCGTGAAGCCCGGCACCACCACCCCGCACACCGAGTTCGACGCGCAGGTCTACATCCTGTCGAAGGACGAGGGCGGGCGTCACACGCCGTTCTTCAACAACTACCGTCCGCAGTTCTACTTCCGGACCACCGACGTGACCGGTGTGGTGACCCTCCCCGAGGGCACCGAGATGGTCATGCCGGGCGACGACACCGCGATGTCGGTGCAGCTGATCCAGCCCATCGCGATGGACGAGGGTCTGCGCTTCGCCATCCGCGAGGGTGGCCGCACCGTCGGTGCCGGTCGCGTCACCAAGATCCACAAGTGACGTGGCGAGGGCCCGCTTCCGCTCGACGGAGGCGGGCCCTCTGCATTCGGTCAACAACTCGCTGCGGAGAACCTGTCTTTGAAGCGGCGAAGCCGCTTGGCCTACCTGCGCAGAGTGACCACCGGCGGGTTCTCAGACGTCGTCCTCGCGAGGACAGCCCCGATGCCGTGTATTGGACATGTATGAGTCGGGGCTCCCGCAGTCGAGGCGGCGTCTGAGGTTTCGCTACGGGACCACCTGCGCAAGTTGGGTGCAGCGCAGTATTTGGCTGAAGGCGACCCCCGATTTTGGCTGGCACGGGCTGTGTGTCATCCTGTATGGGTTGCTCGTTCAGGGTGGCTGGAGATTCGAGCACTTCGAAGGTCCGGCCGCCTTGCTGCGAGGGCCTCGGGCCCTTGTTCTGGTTCAGGACCGCTCTCTGGCGGTGCTGATGCCGCCGGTTCCCGGTTGGCGAACCGAACGGGGCGCAAGAAGGTGTACGAGCCGCGAGGCTCACCCCATCGGCGACGTTCGAGGGGACCGGTCTGCGATAGCTGGGCGACACGCCCGACCGCGTGTACCGGGCACCAGATACCTGAACAGGGGCGGACTGAGAGCTGTGGCGGCTCCCGGGATCGGGGACCACACCAGGCTGAAGCCGCGTGGGGCACCGGTGCGGTGCGCCCGCACCCAAGACCAAACCGCGGCACGAGACTAGAGGAACGGCAAGCCACTATGGCGGGACAGAAGATCCGCATCCGGCTCAAGGCCTACGACCACGAGGCGATCGACGCGTCTGCGCGCAAGATCGTCGAGACCGTGACGCGCACCGGCGCTCGGGTCGTTGGGCCGGTGCCGCTGCCCACGGAGAAGAACGTCTACTGCGTCATCCGCTCCCCGCACAAGTACAAGGACTCGCGGGAGCACTTCGAGATGCGGACGCACAAGCGGCTCATCGACATCCTCGAACCGACGCCGAAGACGGTTGACGCGCTGATGCGCATCGACCTGCCGGCCAGCGTCGACGTGAACATCCAGTAAGCGGCGACGAGGTAGCTGGAGAAAACGAGACCTATGTCTGACAGGCAGATCAAGGGGATTCTGGGCACCAAGCTCGGCATGACCCAGGTCTTCGACGACAAGAACCGGATTGTTCCGGTGACGGTCGTTCAGGCCGGGCCGAACGTGGTTACCCAGATTCGGACCCCCGAGAAGGACGGCTACTCGGCCGTGCAGCTGGCGTTCGGCGCCATCGACCCGCGCAAGGTGAACAAGCCGCGGAGCGGCCACTTCACCAAGGCCGGTGTCACCCCGCGCCGTCACGTCGTCGAGCTGCGCACCGCGGACGCCGGCGAATACGAGCTGGGCCAGGAGATCAGCGCCGACCTCTTCGAGGCGGGCGCTGTGGTCGACGTCGTCGGCACCAGCAAGGGCAAGGGCTTCGCGGGCACCATCAAGCGCCACGGCTTCCGCAGCCAGGGCGCGAGCCACGGTACCCAGGCGGTGCACCGCAAGCCCGGTTCCATCGGTGGCTGCGCCACCCCCGGTCGCGTGTTCAAGGGCATGCGGATGGCCGGGCGCATGGGTCGGGACCGCGTCACTACCCAGAACCTGAAGGTCCACAAGGTGGAGGCCGAGACCGGCCTTCTGCTGATCAAGGGCGCAGTGCCCGGCCCCAAGGGCGGCCTGGTCCTGGTTAAGAGTCCTGCGAAGGGTGGTGCGTGATGAGCCTGACGCTCGACGTCCGTACCCCGGACGGTAAGACCGACGGCACTGTCGACCTGCCCGCCGAGATCTTCGACGTGCAGGCCAACGTGGCGCTGATGCACCAGGTCGTGGTGGCCCAGCTGGCCGCTGCGCGCCAGGGCACCCACGCCACGAAGACGCGCGGTCAGGTGTCCGGCGGTGGCAAGAAGCCGTACCGCCAGAAGGGCACCGGCAACGCCCGCCAGGGCTCGATCCGCGCCCCGCAGTTCACCGGCGGTGGCATCGTCCACGGCCCGCAGCCGCGGGACTACTCCCAGCGGACCCCGAAGAAGATGAAGGTCGCCGCTCTGCGCGGTGCCCTCTCCGACCGGGTTCGCGCCGGCCAGCTGCACGTGGTGACCGGTGTGGTCGGCGGCGAGCAGCCGTCCACCAAGTCGGCCAAGACCGCGCTGCGGAACTGGACCGAGTCCAAGAAGGTTCTGGTTGTGCTCAACCGCCACGAGGAGGAGAACTCCTGGCTGAGCCTGCGGAACCTGCAGAACGTGCACCTGATCGACCCCGGTCAGCTGAACACCTACGACGTGCTGAACAGCGACGACGTGGTGTTCACCAAGGCCGCGTTCGAGCGCTTCGTCGCTGGTCCGGCCAAGGGCCGGTCGGTCAAGGCCGCCGCGTCTTCCGCCGAGGAGGCAGAGCAGTGAGCGCCGACCCGCGAGACATCATCCAGGCGCCGGTGATCTCCGAGAAGAGCTACGGGCTCCTCGAGCAGGGCCAGTACACCTTCCTGGTGGACCCCCGCTCGAACAAGACCGAGATCAAGATCGCGATCGAGAAGATCTTCGACGTCAAGGTCACCAGCGTCAACACGATCAACCGCGAGGGCAAGCGCAAGCGGAGCCGCACCGGCTTCGGCAAGCGCAAGACCACCAAGCGGGCGATCGTCACCCTGTCGCCGGAGAGCAAGCCGATCGAGATCTTCGGCGGACCGGCCGCCTGACGGCTGATTAGGACGAGGTTGCGTTAACCATGGGCATTCGCAAGTACAAGCCGACGACGCCAGGGCGTCGTGGCAGCAGCGTGTCCGACTTCGCCGAGATCACCCGGTCGGAGCCGGAGAAGTCGCTCGTGCGTCCGCTGAACCGCAAGGCGGGTCGCAACGCACAGGGCAAGATCACCACGCGCCACAAGGGTGGCGGTCACAAGCGGGCCTACCGCCTGATCGACTTCCGCCGCAATGACAAGGACGGTGTGCCGGCCAAGGTCGCGCACATCGAGTACGACCCGAACCGCAGTGCTCGGATCGCGCTCCTGCACTACGCCGACGGCGAGAAGCGCTACATCATCGCGCCGAACCAGATCGAGCAGGGCGACGCGATCGAGAGCGGTCCTCGGGCCGACATCAAGCCGGGCAACAACCTGCCGCTGCGCAACATCCCGACCGGCACCGTGATCCACGCGATCGAGCTCCGCCCCGGACAGGGTGCGAAGATCGCTCGTTCGGCCGGTGCCCGGGTGCAGCTGGTGGCCAAGGACGGCCCGTACGCCCAGCTGCGGATGCCTTCGGGCGAGATCCGCAACGTGGACGCGCGGTGCCGGGCCACCGTCGGCGAGGTCGGCAACTCGGAGCACGCCAACATCAACTGGGGTAAGGCCGGCCGCATGCGGTGGAAGGGCAAGCGCCCGACCGTCCGTGGTGTCGTCATGAACCCGGTGGACCACCCGCACGGTGGTGGTGAGGGTAAGACCTCCGGTGGTCGACACCCGGTCAACCCGAAGGGCAAGCCGGAGGGGCGTACCCGCCGCAACAAGCCTAGTGACAAGCTCATCGTCCGCCGCCGTCGCACCGGCAAGAAGCGCTGAGCAGGGAGGTAAGCAAACATGCCACGCAGCCTGAAGAAGGGCCCGTTCGTGGACGACCACCTGCTCAAGAAGGTGGACGCGCTGAACGAGTCGAGCAAGAAGACCGTGATCAAGACCTGGTCCCGCCGGTCCACGATCATTCCGGACATGCTGGGGCACACCTTCGCGGTGCACGACGGCCGGAAGCACGTCCCGGTGTTCGTCACCGAGGCGATGGTCGGGCACAAGCTGGGCGAATTCGCCCCGACCCGAACCTTCAAGGGCCACGTCAAGGATGACCGGAAGTCGCGCCGCCGCTGAGGCGGGTCTGTGACACGAACGAGTAAGAGCAAGGGGTAGCAGGATGACAGCCCGTACCGACTCCACTGCCGCGGAGGAATTCCCGCACGCAGTGGCGCGGGCCCGGTTCGTCCGCGTGTCGCCGATGAAGGCGCGCCGCGTGGTCGAGCTCATCAAGGGCCGGAGTGCCGCCGATGCCCTGGCCGTGCTCCAGTTCGCGCCGCAGACCGCCAGCGGTCCGGTGTCGAAGGTGCTCGCCAGTGCGATCGCCAACGCTGAGAACAACCTCTCCCTCGACCCGGAGACGCTGGTCGTGCGCCACGCCTACGTGGACGAGGGCCCGACGTTGAAGCGGTTCCGGCCGCGTGCGCAGGGTCGTGCGTACCGGATCCGCAAGCGGACCAGCCACATCACGGTCGAGGTCGAGTCCCGGCCGAAGGCGGCGACCAAGTCCCGAAAGAGCCAGAAGGGGAGTGCCCGGTAGTGGGTCAGAAGATCAACCCGCACGGCTTCCGACTCGGCATCACCACGGACTGGAAGTCCCGCTGGTACGCCGACAAGCAGTACTCGGAGTACGTCGCGGAGGACGTCAAGATCCGCCGGCAGCTGTCTCGCGGCATGGAGCGCGCTGGGATCTCGAAGGTTGAGATCGAGCGCACCCGCGAGCGGGTTCGGGTGGACATCCACACCGCTCGGCCGGGCATTGTGATCGGTCGCCGCGGTGCTGAGGCGGACCGCATCCGCGGTGCGCTGGAGAAGCTGACCGGCAAGCAGGTTCAGCTGAACATCCTCGAGGTCAAGAACCCCGAGGCGGACGCCCAGCTGGTCGCGCAGGGCGTGGCCGAGCAGCTGTCCAACCGCGTGTCCTTCCGTCGCGCGATGCGCAAGGCCATTCAGTCGGCCATGCGTTCGCCGCAGGTCAAGGGCATCCGGGTGCAGTGCGGCGGTCGCCTGGGCGGCGCGGAGATGTCCCGCTCGGAGTTCTACCGCGAGGGTCGGGTCCCGCTGCACACGCTGCGCGCGGACATCGACTACGGCTTCTTCGAGGCCCGCACCACCTTCGGGCGCATCGGCGTCAAGGTGTGGATCTACAAGGGCGAGCTGGTCGGTGGCCTGAAGCAGAAGCAGCAGGAGTCCGAGGTCCGTCCGCCGCGCGGCGGTGACCGCGGTGACCGCGGTGGCCGTTCCGACCGCGGCGGTCGTCGCCGGGGTGCCGGCGCGGACCGCGCTGCAGCTGACAAGTCCGCCAAGGCCGACAAGGCCGCGGAGGGCGAGCAGCCGCAGGCTGCTGCGGCTGAAGAGAAGACGGAGGGCTGAGACGTGCTCGTCCCACGCAGGGTGAAGTGGCGCAAGAGCCACGCACCGAAGCGCAAGGGCTTCGCCAAGGGTGGCACCAAGATCAGCTTCGGTGAGTACGGCATTCAGGCGATCGAGCACGGCTACGTGACCAACCGCCAGATCGAATCGGCCCGTATCGCGATCAACCGGCACGTCAAGCGTGGCGGCAAGGTGTGGATCAACATCTTCCCGGACCGCCCGCTGACCAAGAAGCCCGCCGAAACCCGTCAGGGTTCGGGTAAGGGTTCGCCGGAGTCCTGGGTCGCCAACGTCAAGCCCGGACGCATCATGTTCGAGCTGACCTTCCCGAACGAGAAGACGGCGATCGAGGCGCTGACCCGTGCGGCGCACAAGCTCCCGATGAAGTGCAAGATCGTGTCCCGCGAGGGTGGTGACTTCTGATGGCAGCGGGTGTCACCGCTTCCGAGCTCCGCGAGCTTAACGACGAGGAGCTCGTCCAGCGGCTGAAGGAAGCGAAGGAGGAGCTGTTCAACCTCCGCTTCCAGATGGCCACCGGTCAGCTGAGCAACAACCGGCGGCTGCGCACGGTCCGGCAGGACATCGCCCGGATCTACACGATCATGCGAGAGCGTGAACTCGGCCTGACGGTTTCCCCCGAAGGCGCTGAGGAGGGCGCGGCATGAGCGAGAAAGAAGGACAGGGCGTGGAGCGCAACCGTCGCAAGGTGCGCGAGGGCTACGTCGTCTCGGACAAGATGGACAAGACGATCGTGGTCTCCCTCGAGGACCGCAAGAAGCACGCCCTCTACGGCAAGGTCATGCGCCAGACCAGCAAGGTCAAGGCGCACGACGAGGCCAACTCGGCCGGCGTCGGCGACCGCGTGCTGCTGATGGAGACTCGGCCGCTGTCGGCCAGCAAGCGCTGGCGGCTCGTCGAGATCCTCGAGAAGGCCAAGTAAGACGAAGGTGTGCGGCCCGGCTGGCCGCGGGGAAACCCAGCGACCAGCCGGGCTTCATGCCGGAAGTTGACCGCGCGCGTCAGGTCGGCAATTTGGCGCGCCAGAGTGTGCTCGGGCAACCGAGCCCGGGTACTTAGGGTCAGGGAGAAAGACGTGATCCAGCAGGAGTCGCGACTGCGCGTCGCCGACAACACCGGGGCCAAGGAGATCCTCACGATCCGTGTCCTCGGTGGGTCGGGTCGTCGCTACGCGGGCCTCGGGGACATCATCGTGGCGACCGTCAAGGAAGCCATCCCCGGTGCCAATGTCAAGAAGGGCGATGTGGTCAAGGCCGTCATCGTCCGGCAGAAGAAGGAAAGGCGTCGCCCGGACGGTTCCTACATCCGGTTCGACGAGAACGCTGCGGTGCTGGTGAAGCCGGGCGGCGAGCCCCGCGGAACCCGCATCTTCGGGCCGGTCGCCCGTGAACTGCGCGACAAGAAGTTCATGAAGATCATCTCGCTCGCGCCGGAGGTCTTGTGATGAAGGTCAAGAAGGGCGACACGGTCGTCGTTATCTCCGGCAAGGACAAGGGCGCCAAGGGCAAGGTCATTCAGGCCATGCCGCAGGAGCAGCGAGTTCTGGTCGAGGGTGTCAACCGGATCAAGAAGCACACCAAGGTCTCTCGGACCGAGCGTGGTGCGCAGTCCGGCGGCATCGTCACCCAGGAAGCGCCGATCCACGTGAGCAACGTGATGGTCGTGGACTCCGATGGCAAGCCCACCCGAGTCGGCTACCGCATCGGTGAGGACGGCAAGAAGGTTCGCATCTCTCGTCGTAACGGTAAGGACGTCTGATCATGACTACCGCTGAGAAGATCGTCCCGCGGCTCAAGACCCGTTACCGCGAGGAGATCCGCCAGGCGCTCAACGAGGAGTTCAACTACTCCAACGTGATGCAGACGCCCGGCGTGGTCAAGGTCGTGGTCAACATGGGTGTTGGCGACGCCGCTCGGGACAGCAAGCTGATCGAGGGCGCGGTCCGCGACCTGGCGATCATCACCGGTCAGAAGCCGGAGATCCGCAAGGCCCGCAAGTCCATCGCGCAGTTCAAGCTTCGCGAGGGCATGCCGATCGGTGCGCGGGTCACCCTGCGCGGCGACCGGATGTGGGAGTTCCTGGACCGCCTGGTCACCATCGCGCTGCCGCGAATCCGCGACTTCCGCGGGCTGTCGCCGAAGCAGTTCGACGGCCGGGGCAACTACACGTTCGGCCTGAACGAGCAGTCGATGTTCCACGAGATCAACCCGGACAGCATCGACCGTCCGCGCGGCATGGACATCACCGTCGTTACCACGGCCACCAACAATGAGGAGGGCCGGGCGCTGCTGAAGCACCTGGGCTTCCCGTTCAAGGAGAACTGAGCGATGGCCAAGAAGGCGCTGGTTATCAAGGCTTCGCGCAAGCCGAAGTTCGGCGTTCGCGGCTACACCCGCTGCCAGCGCTGCGGGCGTCCGCGGGCGGTGTTCCGCAAGTTCGGGCTGTGCCGCGTGTGCTTCCGCGAGATGGCGCACGCGGGCGAGCTGCCCGGCGTGAGCAAGTCTTCCTGGTGATGTGCCCGCCTGCTGAGGTGATGCCGGCTACCGGTACCCTCAGCAGGCGTTACCAGGGCTGATGCCCACGCTCCGCGGCGAACGCCGTGCTTGCACGCGAAATGACAAGGGACCGGCCATCGCGGTCGGGCACCCCGAACTTCGTCCAGGCCAGGGTCCAGACGCGCCGCCTCCGGGCGGTGTCCGGTCGGGACCCATCGGAACCAGACGAGAAAGGTTGAGCAGGTCATGACGATGACCGATCCGATCGCAGACATGCTGACGCGTCTGCGCAACGGAAACTCGGCATACCACGACGAGGTCGTGATGCCGCACTCCAAGCTGAAGGCGAACATCGCCGAGATCCTCAAGCGCGAGGGCTACGTTTCGGGCTCCCGCGTTGAAGAGGGCGAGAGGGGCAAGGAGCTCGTTGTCGAGCTCAAGTACGGCCCGAACCGCGAGCGGAGCATCGCGGGCCTGCGCCGGGTTTCCAAGCCCGGTCTGCGGGTCTACGCCAAGTCCACCAACCTCCCGAAGGTTCTGGGTGGCCTGGGCGTCGCCATCATCTCGACCTCCGGCGGTCTCCTGACCGACCGGCAGGCCATGAAGAACGGCGTGGGCGGGGAAGTCCTCGCCTACGTCTGGTAAGGGAGGAGGAGCGGCTATGTCGCGCATCGGAAAGCTGCCGATCACCGTCCCCTCCGGCGTCGAGGTGACCATCGACGGCCAGTCGGTGACGGTGAAGGGCCCCAAGGGCACGCTGGACCACCAGGTCGCGGAGCCGATCATCGTCGAGCGGGATGAAGACGGTGCGGTCCTGGTGAAGCGCCCCGACGACGAGCGGGAGAGCCGTTCGCTGCACGGGCTCACCCGCACCCTGGTGAACAACATGGTCATCGGGGTCAGCCAGGGTTACCAGAAGGACCTGGAGATCCACGGCGTCGGTTACCGCGTGCTGTTGAAGGGCTCGAACCTCGAGTTCGCCCTGGGCTACAGCCACCCCATCGTGATCGAACCGCCGGAAGGCATCCAGTTCGCGGTCGACGGCCCGACCAAGATTGCGGTCAAGGGCATCGACAAGCAGCTGGTCGGCGAGATCGCGGCCAGGATTCGCAAGCTGCGCAAGCCGGACCCGTACAAGGGCAAGGGTGTCCGCTACGCAGGTGAGAACATCCGCCGCAAGGTCGGGAAGACGGGTAAGTGACCATGAGCGAGACGACAGCTACCAAGCGCAAGCCGGTGGGCAAGGACATCTCGACCAAGCGTCGGCTGGCCCGCGCCAAGCGGCACACGCGCATCCGCAAGAAGATCCTCGGCACGTCCGAGCGCCCGCGCCTGGTCGTGACCCGGTCGCTGCGCCACATCGTTGCGCAGGTCATCGACGACACCAAGGGTCACACCTTGGCTTCGGCCACCAGCCTGGAGACCGACGTCCGCGCTTTCGAGGGCGACAAGAAGGCCAAGGCCACCAAGGTCGGCGAGCTCGTCGCTGCCCGGGCCAAGGACGCCGGCATCGAGAAGGTCGTCTTCGACCGCGGCGGTAACGACTACCACGGTCGGGTCGCCGCGCTCGCGGACGCCGCGCGTGACGGCGGACTGGAGTTCTGACAAGTGCGTAAGAACGAGAACGGAAGGGACGCCTGATGCCTGGACGCACTCGGCGTGAGGGCGGGGAGTCCGGCGGCAAGGACCGCCGGGACCGCCGCGACGGCGGCCGTGGCGGGGCGGCCCAAGAGAAGACCCCGCAGTTCGAACGGGTCGTGACCATCAACCGCGTCGCGAAGGTCGTCAAGGGTGGTCGGCGCTTCAGCTTCACCGCGCTGGTCGTCGTCGGCGACGGTGACGGCATGGTCGGTGTCGGTTACGGCAAGGCCAAGGAAGTTCCGGCGGCGATCGCCAAGGGTGTCGAGGAAGCGAAGAAGAACTTCTTCCGCGTCCCGCGCCTGGGCGGCACCATCACTCACCCGGTCCAGGGTGAGGAGGCCGCTGGCGTCGTGCTGCTGCGTCCGGCCAGCGCCGGTACCGGTGTTATCGCCGGTGGCCCGGTGCGCGCGGTCCTGGAGTGCGCCGGCATCCACGACGTGCTGAGCAAGTCGCTGGGCAGCGACAACCCGATCAACATCGTGCACGCCACGGTCGACGCGCTGAAGCAGCTGCAGCGGCCGGAGGAGGTCGCGGCTCGTCGTGGCCTGCCGCTCGAGGACGTCGCTCCGGCGTTCATCCTGCGCGCGCGTGCTGCGGGGCAGGGGGTCTGATCCATGGCACAGCTGAAGATCACCCAGGTGCGCGGTCTGGTCGGCTCCAAGCAGAACCAGCGCGACACCATGCGCTCCCTCGGGCTGCGCAAGATCCGTCAGTCCGTGGTGCGTCCGGATGACTCGAACGTGCGCGGCATGATCAATGCCGTCCGTCACCTGGTGACGGTCGAGGAGGTCGACTGACATGGTCATCAAACTGCACGACCTGCGTCCGGCCCCGGGTGCCAAGCGCGACAAGATCCGCGTCGGCCGCGGTGAGGGCTCCAAGGGCAAGACCGCTGGTCGCGGTACCAAGGGCACCAAGGCCCGGAAGAACGTCTCGCCCCGCTTCGAGGGCGGGCAGATGCCGATCCACATGCGGCTCCCGAAGCTCCGCGGCTTCAAGAACCGCTTCCGCACCGAGTACCAGGGTGTGAACATCGGTCGTCTGGCCCAGGCGTTCCCGGAGGGTGGCACCGTCGGCATCGACGAGCTGGTCGCCAAGGGCCTGGTCAAGAAGAACGAGCTCGTGAAGATCCTCGGCGACGGGGACCTGGAGGGCGTCAAGCTGGACGTGACCGCTCACGCGTTCACGGGCAGCGCCCAGGAGAAGCTCACCGCCGCGGGTGGTTCGGTCACCAAGCTGGACCGCTGACGAGGCGAACGCGATGAGGGCCGGTCGACGATGAGTCGATCGGCCCTCACCGTTTTTCCCAATCAGGTGATGTGCGCGGGGCACTTTTCCCGGTCCTCCCGGCGAAAAGTCGTCCCGCCCGCATTTCCGGGTCGTGTTCCGCAGGTCGCGGAAAGGGCCGATTGATCGTCCAAAACCGTTGTGGCAACGGGGTTTTCGGGACTCGTGTGACTGCTGGTGGTGATGTTCGCCGTCGGCGTACGCGGTGATCACGCGTGAGGCTTCAGTCGCCGAACGTGGTGGGCTCATAGCCTGCTAGAGTCGCCCCGGCAGTGCCGTGATGAACGGGTGCTGCGGAAATTGCCGCATCTTTCCCCGGCCGGTTTCGACTGGCTCGCGTACAGGAGGTTCGCGTGCTCGGCGCCTTCCGCTCGGCTCTGGCGACGCCGGACCTGCGCCGCAAGATCCTGTTCACCCTCGGCATGGTGGTGCTGTACCGGCTCGGCGCGACGATCCCCTCTCCCGGGGTGTCGTACCCGAACATTCAGCAGTGCATCGAGCAGATCCAGGGCAGCGGCTCGCAGGGCGTCTACTCCTTGCTCAACCTCTTCAGCGGTGGTGCGCTGCTGCAGCTGTCGGTGTTGTCGCTGGGCATCATGCCCTACATCACCGCGAGCATCATCATCCAGCTGCTGCAGGTGGTCATTCCGCGCTTCGAGCAGCTGAAGAAGGAAGGCCAGTCCGGCCAGGCGAAGCTGACCCAGTACACCCGGTACCTGGCGATCGCGCTGGCGATCCTGCAGGGCACCGGCGTGGTGGCGCTCGCCGTGCGCGGTCAGCTGTTCCAGGGCTGCTCGGTCTCGCCGATCCCGGACGACTCGGTGCTGAACATGGTCACCATCGTGATCGTCATGACCGCTGGCGCGGCGGTGCTGATGTGGATGGGTGAGCTGATCACCGAGCGCGGCATCGGCAACGGCATGTCGCTGCTGATCTTCACCTCCATCGCGGCCCGCATCCCGGCCGAGGGCGGCATGATCCTGCAGTCGCACGGCGGCCTCGTGTTCACCGTGGTCTGCGCCTTCGCGGTCGTCATCATCGGCACAGTCGTGTTCATCGAGCAGGCGCAGCGCCGGATCCCGGTGCAGTATGCCAAGCGCATGATCGGCCGCCGGATGTACGGCGGCACCTCGACCTACTTGCCGCTGAAGGTGAACCAAGCGGGTGTCATCCCGGTCATCTTCGGTTCGTCGCTGCTGTACCTGCCGCAGCTGATCGGTCAGCTGGCCGGCAACCAGGACACCTGGTGGGCGCGGTTCATCCAGACCTACATCGTCGCCCCGTCCAGCTGGGTGCACATCCTGCTCTACATGTCGCTGATCGTCTTCTTCGCGTACTTCTACGTGTCGATCACGTTCAACCCGGAAGAGCGCGCCGACGAGATGAAGAAGTTCGGCGGCTTCATCCCGGGCATCCGTCCGGGCCGGCCGACCGCCGAGTACCTGAACTTCGTGCTCTCCCGGATCACGCTGCCGGGCGCGCTGTACCTGGGCATCATCGCGATCCTGCCGAACTTCTTCCTCGGCATCACCGGTGGACAGGGCCAGAACCAGAACTTCCCGTTCGGCGGCACCGCGGTGCTGATCATGGTCAACGTCGGCCTGGACACCGTGAAGCAAATCGAGAGCCAGCTCACGCAGCGCAAGTACGAGGGATTCCTCCGGTAAGCTGAGCGGTCCGGGCGCGGCTTCGCCGTGCCCGGAAACCGCAGGTTTCGGCATGGCTGGTGCGTACGTCCGGCCCATGCGTGGGGTTGAGCAGCGGTCGCTCGCAGGCAGGTGGGCGCCGCGCAACGCTCGTCAGGAGTTGGCGTGCGATCGGATTGATTCGGAGGCAGACCCTTGGTGCGATTGGTTCTCGTCGGCCCGCCAGGTGCGGGCAAGGGCACCCAGGCCGCGGTGCTGAGCGAGCAGCTCGGTGTTCCGCACATCTCCACCGGAGATCTGTTCCGCGCCAACATCGGCAACGAGACCCCGCTCGGCCAGAAGGCCAAGAGCTACATGGACGCCGGTGAGCTGGTGCCGGACGAGGTCACCAACGAGATGGTGCGCGACCGCCTCTCCGACGAGGACGCGGCGCAGGGCTTCCTGCTCGACGGCTACCCGCGCAACACCGCGCAGGCCGACGTGCTGCGCGACATGCTGGCGGACAAAGGCACCGAGTTGACCGCCGTGCTGCAGTTCGACGTGCCGGAGGAGGAACTGGTCACGCGCATGCTGGCGCGCGGCCGCTCCGACGACACCGAGGACGTCATCCGTCGCCGGCTCGCGGTCTACCGCGAGGAGACCGAGCCGCTGCTGTCCTACTACCAGGACCGGATCATCAAGATCGACGCGGTGGGCTCGATCGAGGACATCACCGCTCGCGCGCTGGCCGCGCTCCGCGACCGCAGCTGAGCTTGTCGAGCCCCGGGTGATCGGGGCTGCGGTGTGCCGTCAGGTGAGCGGCGATGCCATTCGTCGCCGCCGGCGCCGCTGCGTGAAGCAATCCGAAGATTCTTTATTGAAGGTGAGTGCGTTGTTGCGTCGGGGGAAGGGCATCGAGCTCAAGTCTCGTGGCGAGATCGAGGCGATGCGCGAGGCAGGCCTGGTGGTCGCCAGCGCGCTCGCGGCGGTGACCGCGCAGGCGAAGGTCGGCGTGAGCACCGGTGAGCTGGACGAGCTCGCCGAGCAGACCATCCGCGATGCCGGGGCGGTGCCGTCCTTCCAGGGCTACCACGGCTTCCCGGCGTCGATCTGCGCCTCGCTGAACGAGAAGGTCGTGCACGGCATCCCGTCGCGCGACGAGGTCCTGGCCGAGGGCGACCTGCTCTCGGTGGACTGCGGCGCGATCCTGGACGGCTGGCACGGCGACTCCGCGGTGACGCTGGCGATCGGCGAGATCGGCGAGAAGGACCGCGCGCTGTCCGCCGCCACCGAGGCCTCGATGTGGGCCGGGATCGAGAAGGTCCGGGCCGGCAACAGGCTGACCGACATCTCCCACGCGGTGGAGACCGCAGCGCTGGCCGCGGCCAAGGCCGACGGCCTGGAGTTCGGGATCATCGCCGAGTACGGCGGTCACGGCATCGGCACCCAGATGCACATGGAGCCGTTCCTGCCGAACCTCGGCAAGCCGGGCAAGGGCCCGAAGCTGCGCGTCGGCATGGCGATCGCGGTGGAGCCGATGCTGACGCTCGGCACCGCCGAGACCGAGGAGCTCGACGACGAGTGGACCGTGGTCACGGCCGACGGTTCCCGGTCGGCGCACTGGGAGCACACGGTCGCGATCACCGAAGACGGCCCCTGGGTGCTCACCGCTCCCGAGAAGTGACCTCCCGCGATTTCCGTTGAGACCGACTACCCGATTTCAGCGGGAATCGTGGTAATCGTCCACGACCTCCGGCATGTCGGATTCGGACGGGCCGGAGAGATGCGATTTCCATGGAAATCGCACTCGGAGCGTCAGCGGGGTCGGCGGCAGGCGTAGACGCGGGCCGGGGGTACGTTGCGCCAGACCGTGGACCGCGGCATCACCTCGTCGAAGGTGTCGTGCAGGGCGTCGACGAACGCCCGGGTCGGCGGCCGCCACAGCGTCGTCAGATAGGTGACGGTGGTGAACACCCCGTCCGCCGACATCACCGAGGCCGCTTCGTGCAGCAGGTCGCGCTGCTTCTGCGGGGGCAGGAGCGTCCACGGGATACTGCTGATCACCGCGTCGACCTTGTCCACTCCCGCCTCGTCGAGGAGTTTGCGCAGGTGGGTGGCGTCCCCCTCGATCACTTCCAGCCAGGGCTTGGTGCTCTGCAGGTAGCGGACCAGCTTCGGGTCGATCTCGACCGCCAGGTGACGCGCCCCCTCGGAGAGCCTGCGCTGGATCGGTTCGCTGAGCGCGCCGGTACCCGGTCCGAGTTCCAGAATCGTCGGTGAGCCGCTGCTGGGCACCACTGCGGCCACGGCATCCGCGACGTACCGGGACGTCGGCAGCACGGCGCCCACTGTGGACGGCTGACGAGCTGCGCTGTTGAGGAACGTCCAGTACTCGCGCAGCTTCCTTCGCTTGCTCACGCCTACTCCTACCATCCAGTGGAACGCGGAGACGGTATCCCCTCACGGGGTGCAGCGTGCAACCGTTGACGGAAAGTCGCAGCGAGATAGCGGAGCGGAGTCGACACGTCGCCCTGCGTGGTCGGAAGTCGTGCGTTTCGGGCCATGATCCGAGCGTGCTGCGGCGAGCGCGCGGGCACCTCCGGGTCATCCTGCGCTGAGTCCCAGATCACGACCCTTGGAGGATGCCGGTCACTGCAGGGGGCGGCGGCAGATGTAGTGCAGGATCGGCGGCAGGTTGCGCCACGTGGTGTGCGTGAGCACTTCGTCGAAGACGTGCTCCAGGCGGTTGCGGAAGCGGCGGCCGCCGGCGGTCTGGTCGGCGGGCAGGTAGGTGAGCGCGGTGAACGCGCCCTGCGGAGCGAGGGCCTCCGCGGCCTGGCGCAGGACGTGGTCCTGGGCGCTGCCGGGCATCAGCGACCACGGGATGCTGCTGATCATCGCGTCGACCCGGTCGATGCCCCGCTTGTCCAGTAGGGCCAGCAGGTCGCCGGCGTCGGCGTGCACGACCTCCAGCCACGGCTTGTGCGCCCGCAGGTGCTCGACCATGTCCCCGCCGAGTTCGATGCCGATGTGCCGCGCCCCGTGCGGCAGACGCGCGTGGATGCCGTTGCTCAGCGATCCCGTGCCGGGGCCCAGCTCGACGACCACGGGGGAGCCGGTCGTGGGCACGACCTGGGCGACGGTCGCGGCGACAGCGGCCGAGGTCGGGGTGGCGGCGCCGACCATCCTGGGGTTGCGCACCGCTGTGTTGAGGAAGGTCCGGTACTCGCCGAGCTTGCGGGAGGCGTTCCGGCCGGCCCGGTTCAGCCACGGCGCGGTGCGCGGGTCCTGGTGGTCCTGCTGCGGTGTCGTCACGCTGCTCCTCGGTAATCCCTGGGTCTGGGCCTCGACCGCGGTGTCGTGCGATTGATCGAACGTAGTGAGACTTGGAGCGCTCCCGCAAGCGGCCGTGGAGTGGTGCTGGCGCAGGCGTCACTTGTGGGTGACGCTGAGTGATGGGAACCGCGTTGAGCTGCCCCGATGTGAGGGGGCAATCGGCGGCGCGTACGATGGAACATCGGCGCGCTCCTGGCGTCGGTTCGTTGTGCCTGGGTATCCCTTCCCGAGTGTGCGGGAGAGGACTTCTTCGGTGTTCCGGACCGGGGTCCGGTGTGCGTCCGTCGCGGGTGCCGGGGCCTCCGGTATCAGCGGCAGGGACTTCGGTCCGAAAACCGTCACCGTCACGAAACGCGGAGGACATGGGCAAGAAAGACGGGGCCATTGAGGTCGAGGGTCGGGTGATCGAGCCACTCCCCAACGCGATGTTCCGCGTCGAGTTGGAGAACGGCCACAAGGTCCTCGCACACATCAGTGGCAAGATGCGCCAGCACTACATCCGCATCCTGCCCGAGGACCGGGTCGTGGTGGAGCTCTCGCCGTACGACCTCTCCCGTGGGCGCATCGTCTACCGCTACAAGTGACCTCCACGGTGTTCGGGTGATCCCGAGCACGCGTTCGAGCAGGAGAGCACGACCGTGAAGGTCCAGCCGAGTGTGAAGCGAATCTGCGACAAGTGCCAGGTCATCCGCCGTCACGGGCGGGTTCTGGTGATCTGCGACAACGCCCGACACAAGCAGCGTCAGGGCTGAGCGCAGTAGTCGCTTAGACAACCAAGGATCTTCCGCCACCTGTCGACCCGTGAGTGGGTCGGCTGACCCCCGGGCCAGGCCGGGGCCCTGCCACGTGCGGGGATGGGGTGGGAGCAGACCTGGACTGAGAGAAGGAGAAGGAGCCGCATGGCACGGCTCGTCGGAGTCGACCTCCCGCGCGAGAAGCGCATGGAGATCGCACTCACCTACATCTTCGGGATCGGCAAGACCCGGGCGAAGGAAATCCTCGCCGCTACCGGTGTCTCGGCCGATGCCAAGCCGCGTGACCTCGATGACGAGCAGCTCACCGCGCTGCGCGACTTCATCGAGAACAACTACCGGGTTGAGGGTGACCTCCGCCGCGAGGTCCAGGCCGACATCCGCCGGAAGATCGAGATCGGTTGCTACCAGGGGCTGCGTCACCGCCGCCACCTGCCGTTGCACGGGCAGCGGACCAAGACCAACGCCCGTACCCGCAAGGGTCCGAAGAAGACGGTCGCCGGCAAGAAGAAGGCCAAGAAGTAAGCCTCGCTAGGAGTCAGCTAAAGCTATGCCACCCAAGTCTCGCGCTGGCGCCGTCAAGAAGGTGCGGCGCAAGGAAAAGAAGAACGTCGCTCACGGGCAAGCCCACATCAAGAGCACGTTCAACAACACCATCGTTTCGATCACCGACCCCACCGGTGCGGTGATCAGCTGGGCCTCCGCGGGCCACGTCGGGTTCAAGGGCTCCCGCAAGTCCACCCCGTTCGCCGCGCAGATGGCCGCCGAGAACGCGGCCCGCAAGGCCTCCGAGCACGGCATGAAGAAGGTCGACGTCTTCGTCAAGGGCCCGGGTTCGGGTCGCGAGACGGCGATCCGGTCGCTGCAGGCGGCCGGTCTCGAGGTCGGCACCATCCAGGACGTCACCCCGCAGCCGCACAACGGCTGCCGCCCGCCGAAGCGTCGTCGGGTCTGAGTCGCGGGAAGGAGTAAAGAACTAAGATGGCTCGTTATACCGGTCCCGCGACCCGCAAGTCTCGCCGCCTGAAGGTTGACCTCGTCGGCGGTGACCAGGCGTTCGAACGTCGCCCGTACCCGCCCGGTCAGCACGGCCGCGCGCGCGTCAAGGAAACCGAGTACCTGCTGCAGCTCCAGGAGAAGCAGAAGGCCCGGTTCACCTACGGCGTGCTGGAGAAGCAGTTCCGCAACTACTACGAGGAAGCGAACCGTCGCCCGGGCAAGACCGGTGACAACCTCCTTCAGTTGCTGGAGTCCCGGCTGGACAACGTCGTGTACCGCGCTGGCCTGGCCCGCACCCGCCGCATGGCGCGTCAGCTGGTCAGCCACGGCCACTTCACGGTCAACGGCAAGAAGGTGAACGTCCCCAGCTTCCAGGTTTCGAAGTGGGACATCATCGACGTCAAGCCGAAGGCCATGGGCACCACGCCGTTCATCATCGCCAAGGAGACCCTGGGCGACCGTCCGGTTCCGGCCTGGCTTCAGGTCGTGCCCTCGAACCTGCGGATCCTGGTGCACCAGCGCCCGGAGCGCGCGCAGATCGACACCCCGGTCACCGAGCAGCTCATCGTCGAGCTCTACTCGAAGTGACGCGGCCCGCCGACGACCGCATCAGCGGTCGTCGGCGGCTCGCAGCCTGCGGTGGCGGTGCAGGAATCCGCCACCGGCCCGCGTCATGCGGGCACGCCATTCCATCGGCGTCAAATAGCGGGCGCCGTGAGGAAAGGAAAGTCAAGTGCTCATCTCCCAGCGACCCACACTGTCCGAAGAGGTCGTGTCGGAGACCCGCTCCCGGTTCGTCATCGAGCCGCTGGAGCCGGGCTTCGGTTACACCCTCGGCAACTCGTTGCGCCGCACGCTGCTCTCGTCCATCCCGGGGGCGGCGGTCACCAGCCTGCGCATCGACGGTGTGCTGCACGAGTTCACCACTATTCCGGGTGTGAAGGAGGACGTCACCGACGTCATCCTGAACATCAAGGAGCTGGTCGTCAGCTCCGAGGAAGACGAGCCGGTGACGATGTACCTGCGCAAGCAGGGCCCGGGTGAGGTCACCGCCGCGGACATCGTGCCGCCGGCGGGTGTCACGGTGCACAACCCCGATCTGCACATCGCCACGCTGAACGCGAAGGGCAAGCTGGAGATCGAGCTCGTCGTCGAGCGCGGTCGCGGCTACGTCCCTGCGATGCAGAACAAGGCGACCGGTGCCGAGATCGGCCGCATCCCGGTGGACTCGATCTACTCGCCGGTGCTGAAGGTGACCTACAAGGTCGAGGCGACCCGTGTCGAGCAGCGCACGGACTTCGACAAGCTGGTCCTCGACGTGGAGAGCAAGCCGTCGATCACCCCGCGTGACTCGGTGGCGTCGGCAGGTCGCACTCTCGTCGAGCTGTTCGGGCTCGCCCGCGAGCTCAACGTCGATGCCGAGGGCATCGAGATCGGCCCGTCGCCGGCCGAGGCCGACACCATCGCGGCCTACGCGATGCCGATCGAGGACCTCGACCTGACGGTGCGCTCCTACAACTGCCTCAAGCGGGAGGGCATCCACACCGTCGGCGAGCTGGTCTCGCGCAGCGAGGCCGACCTGCTGGACATCCGCAACTTCGGTGCGAAGTCCATCGACGAGGTCAAGATGAAGCTGGTCGGCCTTGGGCTCGCGCTCAAGGACAGCCCGCCCGGGTTCGACCCGTCCGCCGCGGCCGCCGAGTACCCGTCCGAGGGCTGGTCCTCCGAGGACGAGGCCACCATCGGTTCGGTCGGCCCGGTCGAGGACAACGGCTACGACGACGGTCAGGACTACGCGGAGACAGAGCAGCTGTAGCTGTGTTGCGCGTCCGGGGTTCCGGCGCGCCCTGAGAGGAGCAACCGATGCCCACCCCGACCAAGGGTCCGCGTCTCGGCGGGTCGCCGGCGCACGAGCGGCTCATCATGGCCAACCTGGCCACCGCGCTGTTCGAGCACGGGCGGATCACCACCACCGAGGCGAAGGCGAAGCGGCTGCGGCCGATCGCCGAGCGGCTGATCACCAAGGCCAAGAAGGGTGACCTGCACAACCGTCGCGAGGTCCTGAAGACCATCCGCGACAAGGACGTCGTGCACAAGCTCTTCGCCGAGATCGGCCCGCACTTCGCGGAACGCAATGGCGGTTACACCCGCGTCATCAAGACGATGCCGCGCAAGGGTGACAACGCGAAGATGGCCGTCATCGCGCTGGTGACCGAGCAGCTGGTCACCACCGAGGCGGAGGCCGCTCGCGGCACGAAGTTCGCCAAGGACGAGCCGAAGGTGGAGGAGGCCCCTGCGGCCGAGGCCACCGAGGCTGCCGAGGCTCCGGCGGAGACCGCCGAGACCGAGGCCAAGGCCGAGGACACCGCTGCCGAGAAGAAGGACGAGTCCTGATTCCGGCACGCAGTGCTGTGAACGAGCCCGTTGTTCCCGCTGGGGACGGCGGGCTCGTTCGCGTGCGCCTCGACGTGTCCTACGACGGCACGGACTTCTGCGGTTGGGCCAAGCAACCGGGCCAGCGCACCGTGCAGGGACTGGTCGAGGACGCGCTGGCGAAGCAGCCGCCGGGCCGGTCGGTGCCGCGCTCGGTGGTGGTGGCCGGTCGCACGGACTCCGGGGTGCACGCGTCGGGGCAGGTCGTGCACGCCGACGTGGTGCCTCACGAGGCCGGTGGCAGTCGGGTTCCCGTTGACGCGCAAGGCATTCCGGACCTCGGTCGGATGGTGCACCGGTGGAACCGGATCCTGCCCGCGGATGTGCGGGTGTTGGGCGCGCGAGTGGTCCCTTCGGCCTTCGACGCCCGTTTTTCGGCGCTGCGGCGCCACTATCGCTACCAGGTGTCCGACGCGCCGTGGGGTGTTGACCCGCTGCGCCGCCGGGACACCCTCGCCTGGAACCGTCCGCTGGACGTGGGCGCGCTCAACACGGCGTCCCAAGAATTGTTGGGCCTCAACGACTTCGCGGCGTACTGCAAGCCGCGGGACGGCGCTACGACGGTGCGCGAGCTCCAGCGCTTCGAGTGGGAGCGCATCGACGACCACCTGATCGCCGTGCACGTGAGCGCGGACGCCTTCTGCCACTCGATGGTCCGAAGCCTGGTGGGCACCCTCCTGATGGTCGGCGACGGCCGCCGCCCCCGCCCCTGGCCGGCGGAGGTCCTGGAGTCGGAAACCCGCACCACAGCGGTAGCCCCAGCGCACGGCCTAACCCTCACGGCCATCGACTACCCCCCAGACGAAGACCTGGAATCCCGAGCCACCCAAACCAGAGCCCTCCGCACCCGCCCCTGACCGGGGGACAAGGCTCCAAATTTCCCTAAATTTGGGAACCTACGGCCAGCGCCGACGGGCTCCGCGTCCAGGCTCGTTCCAAATTTCCCTAAATTTGGAGTTCCTCTGTGGTGCCGGGGCGTGGCAGGGGTTCCAAATTTCCCTAAAATTGGGAGAACTCACTCTTACGTGGCAGGCGAATTGTCCACAGGGGACGGATCTGTGCACAGATTTCCTAATTCACTTGCACGCTGGGTGATCAAGTTAGGACCCTCTGTGCATGCCTACGAATCTGCTTGCACTTGGTAGCTGCCCCGGCCTGTTCACCCGCGTTGAAGCGCTTCAGGCTGGGCTGACCGATGACGATCTGAAGAGCTCCGAGTACCGTCGTGTGCTCCAGGGGGTTTACAGATCAGCGGAAATGCCGCTGACTCATGAGCTTCGATGTCGGGCTGCAGCGATGAAACTCCCACCCGAAGCCGTGATCACGGGCAAGTCGGCGGCGACTCTGCATGGAGTGCCGATAGCCCGGCCGCAAGACCCCGTCGAGGTCCTCATCAAGGGGTGTAAGCGGCTGCACGGCGTTCGGAGCTGGGATGTGCGGAACTACGGGTTTGAAAGCGCTCCGTGGTTCGGTGTCCGTCTCGCGACGTTGGAACGGACCGCACTCGATCTCCTCATTCGAAACTCGCTGTATCAGGCCGTCGGGCTTTGCGACGCACTGCTGCATGCGCGCGTGATCGACAAGGAGACCATCGGGCGGTACCTGGAAGGGCGCCACGACCACGGGATCAATCGGGCGCGCCGTGCTTTCGAGCTCCTCGACCACCGGGCGGAGTCGATCCCTGAGTCTGTGCTGCGCGTGATGTTCGTGCTGGCCGGCCTCAAACCGGTTCCGCAGCTGGAGATTCCTGGTGAAACGGGTGCGATGCTGCGCGCCGACCTCGGTTTCGAAGAGGCGAAGGTGCTGGTTGAGTACGACGGTGCCTGGCACGCAGACGCCGCGCAGTTCCAGCGCGACCAACGTCGGCTCCGTTGGCTGAGGTCCAACGGCTGGCACGTCATCGTAGTTACTGCGCAGGATCTGGCTGAGTCGCCGAACCGGATCGTCGAGGAAGTTGAGGCTGCCGTCCTGGGGAGGGCTCTCAAATTTCCCTAAATCTGGGGGCTCCCTGACCGGGCCCAGGCATGCGAAAGGGAGTGGGTGCTCCAAATTTAGGGAAATTTGGGAGCACCCACCCCTTCGGGTGCGTTGCTGGAAGGTCAGTCTCCTCGGCGGATTGGGCCTAGGATTTCTTGTTCCTTCTTGTTGGTGACCAGGCCGATCATGGTCCAGGTCATGTTGCCGAGGGCGATGACCTGGTCGTCCTGGAGCTGGGTGAGCTGCTGGACCTGGGGGTTCTGCAGGCTCCAGATGCGCTGGGCCAGTTGGGCCTGGTTCAGCGGGAGGCGCTGGAGGAGGACCAGGTCCGCCGTGTTCGCCGCCGTGCCGCTGCTCACCTGCGGGTGCAGGTAGGGCAGGACGTACATCGTGGTCTGCCACGGGGCGCGGGGCGGGAACAGCTCCTGCGGCACCGCACCGCCGTCGTGGATCACCAGCAGCGGCGTGTCCTCGGACGACCGGGGCAGGTCGAACGGGGCCAGGCGGCGGATCTGCACCAGCGGCACCGGCTTGCCGTCCGGGGTCTGCCCGGCCGCGCGCTCCAGGGCCTTCCACGCCGCCGGACGTCCGGTGGCCACGATCACCCACGCGCCGGTGGCCATCGCGCGCAGCGCCAGCTGCCGGGCGAGGTAGAGGCCGCCGACGGTGACCATGCGGGTCGGGTGCGGGCGGAGGATGGACGCCGACTCCGCTTCCTTCTGCGGGTTGGAGCCGATGATCACCCCGCCCCGGTCGCCGGACGGGCTGATGGCGTCCAGGGTTTCCGGGGTGACCAGGAATTCCGGTGCTGCACCCTGGTTTCCGGGCACATCGATCGTTCTGCTTCGGCTCATGCCGCACCTCCGAGCGGCAGGGTCGCTGCGTAACCGGCCAGTTGCGAGCCGCGCAGCGGGGTCAGGGTCAGGCCGAGGCGGTTGCTGATCGCCTTCAGCCGCTCATCGGCGGTGTCCAATTCGGACGGTGTCCGGGCGCTGACCCGGACCAGGCCGCGCAGCCCGACCTCGCCTTCCTCGCCGACCGGCGAGATAGACAGCGCGATGCTGGTGGACAGGGCGCGGATGCCGGTGAGCGCGTTCAGGCTGTCGTTCATCTGGTTCGGCCAACCGGTGATGGCGTAGCTGGAGTGACCAACGCCACCGGCGGTCACGCCGTCCCACCGCTCCTTGAGGCCCACCGGGCGCTGCGAACCGATCACGTTGTGCAGCTCGGCCGAGGAAATCCCGGCCTGCAGCAGCTCGTCCGGGTCCAGCGGCCGGGTCGGAACGCCCTGGCGCTCCAGCGCGCTGCGGACTCGCGACATCGCACCGATCAGCGCGCGCTGCGCACCGAGGATGCCGCCGCCGCGCTCGCCGATCGCCTTGGCGCAGCGCTGCGGGTCCAGTCGGACCGCGATCCAGGTGGTGCGCCGCGCAGCCGCGGGCAGCCGGCCGAGGACCTCCAGGTAGGAGTTCAGTGCCGGCGAATTCGACGGCAGCGCCGCACTTCCCGGGTAGCAGTGCCAGATGGCCTGGATCGCGTCGAGCACGACACCGCGGTCCTCCAGGCACGGCTCCAGCGCGCTCAACGGCAGATTCGGTGCGCTCTCAACGGGATTCAGCAGCGACGGCGCGCCTTCGACCTGAAGGACACCGGTCCACTTGCCGTTGTGCCAGGACATGCCGACCGGGTTGCGGTCGTGGTCCTGGCTGCGGGCGATCACCAGGTCCTCGACGATCAGGCGGAGCAGCGCGACCCGGTGGTTCTCGTCCGGGCCGATGATGCCGTCACCGTTCTTGTCCTCGGCCGGTTCCATGGCGTCGACGTCGGCGGGGTTCGAAACCCGGGTGTGGTTGCGGCCGCGGTACTCGAGCACCAGCCCGAACCACTGGGTGAACCAGCGGCCGCGGCGCCGCAGCAGCGCGATGATGATCGACAGCAGCGCGATGCCAGCGCCGACCGGCAGCATCACGTGCGCCAGGTCGAGCTTCGCGCCGATGATCGTCAGGATGAGCCCGATGGCGAGGCCCACCTCGATGAGCACGATGTTGGCCGCAGGGATGCCGCCGAGCGTTACGCCATTGATGCGCCGCCGGCGCGCGCGGATGCGAGCGCGGGACGGATTGGCGGGCCCGGGAGCTTTCGGCTGGGCCGGATGTTGCGTGGTCACGGACATCCGTTCGGTCTCTCCCCCTCGCAGGTAGGTGCGACTCTCGGCGCGCTGGGACGCGAATCTTCGATCAGCCGCGTGAAGAGAATACTGACGGACTAGGTGGAACCGCACCCATTCGGTATCTCTCTGCGACTATCCTGCGAAACCGTACCTCGGACGGGAGAGCTGTAGGCGAAGAATGGCATCAACACCCACAACGAAGTCACAGGTTCAGGCGTATCAGTTCGTGCTGCGCCGCATGGAGTCGGCGCTGGTGCGCAAAGACGCGGTGATGCTGCACGATCCGATGGGCTCCCACAAGCGCGCCACGATCGCGGGTGCGGTGCTGGCCGCCATCGGCTGCATCGGGTTCCTCGTGTGGGGCCTGTTCGGCGGCAAGGGCTCGGTGCCGGAACCGGGTTCGATCATCATCGGCAAGGAGACCGGCGCGGTTTTCGTCGTCACCTCCGACCAGCAGGCGGAAAAGCGGCTGATCCCGATGCTCAACGTGGCATCGGCGAAGCTGCTCGTCATGCAGCAGGGTGGTTCGCAGGGCAGCGGCGCGATCCCGACCACCGTGGTGAAGGAATCGGCGCTGGGCGACTTCCCGCGGGGTTCGCTCACCGGTCTGGTCAACGCCCCGACTTACTTGCCAGACGCCAAGAACATCGCGGTGCCGTCCTGGGCGGTCTGCGATGTCGGCCAGGTCAAGGACTTCATCAACGACGCCCGCGTCGAGGAGGAGACCAAGGTTCAGACGACGGTGATCGGTGGCGACAACAACCACGGAGTGGAGCTCGCGTCGGACCAGTCGCTGTACGTCAAGGACCAGACCTCCGAGCGGGAGTACCTGATCTACCGCGTGCAGGACCTGCCCGGTCAGCCGCACACCCACGCGGTCAAGTCGCTCGTGAACCGCACCGAGACCACCGTGATGGACATGTACGGGCTGCGGGGTGCGACGCCGCGGACCATCAGCACCAACATGCTCAACGCGATCCCCGAGGTGCCGGCGCTGCACGTGCCGAACATCGAGCGGGACGGTGAGGCGCTGCAGGACTACATGACCAACCGCAAGGTCGGTGACGTCGTCCGCCGGACGGTTCCGGGCCAGACCGACGAGTTCTACCTGCTGCTGCCCAGCGGCAAGCAGAAGATCAGCGAGGGCGCGGCGGCGGTGCTGCACGCGGACAAGACCAACAGCAAGGACATCCCGAACGCGACCGGTGCGATCACCGACGCGGACGAGGCTGACAGCAGCGAGCAGGTCAACCTGTCCGGCTACCCGCTGGCGGTGCCGAAGCCGGTGACCTTCCAGCAGTCCGACACCTCGTGCCTGAGCTGGAAGAACGTCAACGGCGACCAGAACATCACGGTGACCCTGAACAAGGGCACCCCGGCCGCCAAGGCCGCCGTCAAGCTCGCGCAGTACGACAGCACCGGACCGATGGTCGACTACTTCTACATGCCGGCGGGCAAGGCGGCCGTGGTTCGCGGCGCTTCCAATGAGGCCGGTGCGGACAGCGGTCCGATCTTCCTGGTGTCCGACCAGGGCGTGCAGTACGGCGTCAAGGACGTTGGAACTGCGCAGGGTCTGGGCGTGATCGGCGGTGCCGGTGACGTCAAGGCGGGGCCGTCGTGGCTCACGCGGGTGCTGCCGAGGGGCGACTTCCTCGACCCGGCGAACGCCAGCATGACCTACGACGCGGTGCCGGTCGGTCCGGGTGTGAACCGTCCGCCGGAGAATCCGAACAACCCGCAGCAGCAAGCCGGATCGGCCCAGGCCGGTAGCTGAGGGAGGGAACCGAACAGGCCGATTCGAACGTCCGAGATAACGAGCGATCCGCCCGCAGCGCCACGGTGACGCTGCGGGCGGATCGCTGTCAGTGCCACTGGTGTCGTCCGCGGACCAGTGCGCAGAGCACTACGCGGGAGGTGCCGGATGTCGGGGATCCGGGTCGATGTCGAATGGTTGGCGACGTACGCGCGGGAAGTGCGCACCGCTGGTGAGGAAATCGCCGCTGTGCCGCAGCAGCTGCCCGCCGTGGAGCTGGCTCCGGAGTCCTTCGGTGAGCTCGGCCGCGAGGCTGGGGCGGCGGAGTCCTACCAGCGCCTGTGCGAGCTGTTGGTGGACCAGAGCCGCCGCGCCAGCGAGGCGTTGACGTGCGCCGGTGATGAGCTGCAGGAGGTCGTGGACTTCCACACGGGTGGCGACGACGACAGCGCCATCGACATCCGCAAGCAGGAGGTCTGATCATGGCGCGCGAAAAGACCGAAATCGCCGAGCACCTCGACTACCTGAAGCGCATCGCGCGCGAGATGGACTTCGCCAACTCGATCCCGGCGGATCTCGCGGATCTGGTCGGCCGCCACGAGGACCTGCGCGAAGCGGCCCGCATTTGGCGGCAGAACGCCGAAGACGTCGAGCAGGCGACCGGGGACGTGAAGGGGCGTCTCGGCGGAATCGATTCTTCTTGGCAGGGTGCGGATGCCGAGGCCTTCCTCGGGCACATCCGCGAAGTGGGCTTGGCGAGCCACGATCTGATCGACTCCATGCGCGCGCTGGCGGATGTGCTGGAGCACACAGTCGAAGGCGTCCAGGCGCAGGTGAACGATCTTGGGGATCTGGTCGCGGAAGCGGCGGATTCGGTGTCCTCGGCGCTGCTGGCGCCCGAAGGCGGACCGGAGCGTGCCCGCAAGCACCTGGGGGAGCTGGCGCAGCCGGCGACGGAGCTCGCGGAGTCCATTTCGGACACTTATCGGGCCTTCGCCCGGTTCTGCGACGACCTGGAAGCCGGTCGGTCGACGGGATCGGTGCAGTTCGATCGCCGGATGCCGACCGAGGCCTGGGACTTCAACGTGCCTGCGGCTCCGCAGCTCCAGGCGGAAACCGACGCAGCATCCGCTGGTGGAACGCCGGAAGGGGCGGGTACTGCCGGGACTTCGGGCGCTGGATGCGCTGAGACGGCCGCTGCGACCGCGGGCGGCGGTAACTCGGCAGGTGTCGGCGCTGGTGCGGTTGGTGCCGGGACTGCTGCGGCCGAAGCGCCGGACTTGGAGGAGGGCGGCACGACCATCGCTCTGGAGCCCTCAGCGATACCGCCTGCTGCCGCAGCGGCCGCCGGTGGTGCGGCTGTCGCGGGCGGCGCCGCGGCCGCTGGCGGCATGATGCCCATGGGAATGATGGGCGGAATGGCAGGCGGCGCCCAGAACGGCGGCCAAGAGCGGAAGAACCAGTCCCGCTTCAAGTCCAAGCCCGAAGAGCTCTTCGGCACACCCCCGCAAACGGTCCCAGCGGTCTTCGGTGCCCCCGAACAAGACCAGAAGCAGGACCAGAAGACATCCAGAGAAGGCCCGGTCCGAACGGGAAAGCTGGACATCCCGTCCATCCTGCAGACGGACAAGCCCCGAAAATCAATCGACGACGCCCTCCACCCAAAACAGCCGAATTCTGACGCACCGAAGTCGCAAAACAACACTCAGTCGTCAAACCCGAAAACAGCCACAGCATCGGTCGGCGACGCCCTACCACCAAAGCCCCGCAAGCGCGGCTGAGTTCTCCTGAGCCGTGAGTTTTTTGTGTCGCAATAGCAGCGGCTTCTGATCAGCAAAAAACGGCCCGGTGTCCATTTCGGACACCGGGCCACTCCGCGGGCGAAAGGTTTAGCGTTCGCCGCGGGATCGGGCTCGGACGTTTCGGACCGCGTTGGTCAGGAACGCCGTGAAGACGATCGCCGCGATTCCCGCGCCCGCACCGCCGAGGGCGATGATCAGGGCCGGGTAGTCCTTCTGCGGGATCACGTCGGCGCCCAGCCGCGCCTGCTTCTGCGGCGGGGCCGTCTTGCCCCACTCCGACGGGACCACGTCGCCCAGCGCCGCCGCCGGGTCGACCGTGCCGTAGCCGACGATGTCGTTGCGGCCACCGGCGCCACCGGGGTGCAGGGCCGTCTCCTTGATCCGGTCCATGATCTCGCCGGCGTCGAGGTGCTTGCCCTCTTCCTCAAACTTCTGCTTGATCAGCACCGCCAGTCCGGACACGTAGGGCGCGGCGAAGCTGGTGCCCTCGATGGGGCCCATCTGGCCGTCCTGGCCGTGCGCGATCTGGCTGGCCAGACCCGTGCCGCCCGAACCGGGGTCGAGCGTGATCAAGTTCTCGCCCGGCGCGGCCACGTCCACCCACGGACCCGGCACGGTGAACTCCGAGGGCGCGCCCTGCTCGTTCACCGAGGCGACGGTGAGCACGTAATCGTCGAACCAGGCGGGCAGCACCGCGGTCGTCGGGCTGCCGGTTGGGTTCTTCTGGCACGTGCCGCCGACGTTGCCCGCCGCGACGACGACCACGATGCCCGCGTCGTAGGCCGCCTTGACCGCCGTCTGCAACTCCTGGTTGCTCTCGTTGCGGGGGTCGGCGGCCTGCGAGATCGGCTGGCAGGACGACTGCGAGATGTTGATGACGTCGACCTGGTCGGCCACTGCCCTGTTGATGGCCTGCGCCATCGTCCGGGTGTTGCCGATCGTCTTGTTCGTCTCGTCCTCGACGAACAGGCTGGAGGACTGCCGGAGGGACAGGATCGACGCCTCCGGCGCGACCCCGACGTAGGCGGTCTGGTTCGTCGGGTCCGGGGCGGCCGCGATGATGCCCGCCACGATGGTGCCGTGCCCGTCGCAGTCGGTGAGCGGGCCGCCTTTGGAAATGCTGGTGTCACCGCCGCGCAACCCGTGCTGCAGCCGCGGGTGCGAGTTCACGCCGGTGTCGATGACCGCGACGGTCTTGCCCTGCCCCTTGAAGCCCTGCTCGTGAGCCCGTTCGTAGCCGAGCACCCGCTGGCTCCACGGCTTCTCCTCGATGGAGGAACCGCCGGGGTTTCCCTGCATGCAGGCCTGCTTCTGCGGGTAGTCGAACTTCTCCAGCGCGGCGCCGGTCCGCTTCGACTCGTCCAGCTGCGGTGGACCGACGGTCTGCGCGATCGCCGGTGCCGTCGGCCCACCCAGCGCGAGCACACCGACCGCGGCGAGCAGCGCGGATGTGCGCAGCGTGCTGCGGGAGAACCTTGAGCGCATCGAGCCGTCCCTCAGAAGTTGATGTTGAGGTCGCGGATGTACATGTAGAGGTCCATCGCGGCCAGTGCCAGCGGCAGCACCAAGGCGATCAGGACCGCCTCCAGGATGTCGACCATGCGGCGCTGCACCGGGGAGAACCGGCGGTTCGGGAACACCACGCCGAAGATGATCGACAGCACGCCCAGCAGCAGCAGCGGCGGGAACACCCAGGCCACCGCGACCGGCATGGTCGCGACCTGCGCCAGCAGACCGATGGTGACGCCCAGTGCGGACAGCAGACCGCTGAACAGCAGGGCGATCGCCTGGCTGCCGTTGGCGTAGTTGCGGCCGCGCAGCAGCAGCACCGCGGAGACGACGACGGCGAAGGCCGCGCCCCAGATCGGGTTGAACACCGCGGCGACGATGGCGCCGACCGCGGCCACGACGCCGCAGCCCACGATCAGACCGGTCATGTACTGGTGCGCCAGGCCGGTCTGCCGCTCGATCATGCGGTAGTCCGGGAAACCGGTGTCTTCCTTGAGATCCTCGGCGCTGCCCGGCACGTGCGGCAGCGGCAGCTTGGCGAGCTGGATAGTGATGCGCGGCAGCAGCGAGATACCGGCCAGGCCGATAGCGGCGGCACCGGCGGCGATCCCGGCCGGGTTCGCGGCGGGCACCAGCGTGCCGATGATGAAGGCCACGGTGCCGAAGGCGCCCGCGGTCGCAGCGGCGATGAACGTGACGATGCCCGCCCCGATCACCATGATCGCCACCGAGGCGAAGATCAGCGTCAACGCGCTGGCCAACAGCAATCGCGGTTCGAGCGCGTTGCCCGGCACGATGTTGAAACCGGCGACGAAGGCGAACGGAAGACCGCCCGCCGCCGCGATGACGGTTCCCGTCGTCGGCGCCGCGTAAGCGCGGGTCACCATGGATCCGACGCCGGTCGCGAAGATCGCCACCACGACACCGACCACTGCGGCCACGATCTGGTACACGACCGAGGTGGTGGTGTCCATGTTGTGGTGCAGCAGCCCGGCCGGTCCGGCCAGGCCCAGCGCAGCTGCGGCGCCGATCAGCGCCAGCGCACCGGCGGTGTGCCCGACCTTGGCCGCGGTCTCCTTGGTCCAGGGCCGGTAGCTACCGGGCTCGGCCTCGGCGAGCGCGTCGACGACGTCGTCGTACAGCGGCGGCGGCGGGTTGTCCGCGCCGCGACGCAGCTGCAGCATGTCGCCGTCCACAATGCCCTGCGCGGACAACGACTGGTTCGGTTCGAGCGGCTCGCTGTCGCCAAGCCGTGCCAGGACCCAGCCCCCGTGCCGCGAACCGCCATCGGGCGTCGTCTCGCGGGCCATTTCCAGCAGCATCGGCAGCTGGTCTGCCACCGACACATCGGAAGGCAGCGCCAGGTCGATGCGAGTTGTAGGTGCCACCACCGTCACGCGGCTGAACACCGTGGTCCCGGTCGCCACTTGGGCCCCCTACTCCCTGAAGGTTGATTGCCTTGCATTCCTTGTCGTCTGGGGCTCGATCCAACCAAGGCTGGGTTTTTCTTTCGAAACCGACCCGCCCGGTCGAAGAGCGCCCCTAGTATGGCCACACCAACCGTCGAGGGGTGACGGGTTTGGCGGAACTCGTGCCAACGACTTGATATCTGGTTGATCACGTCCGACTCCCACCCCGCCGCCGGTGGCGCCGCAGCGGTACAGAATGCTGGGCGCGACATCGAGAGCACGTTTGACACGGAAAGGTTGTTGCGTCCGGTGAGCACGCTGCAGTTCAAGCGAACGCCACGCCTGGCCGCTCCCAGGCCACCGGGCGGGGAGGTGCACCTCGAACCACCGCCGGAGATCCCGCGGACGATTCCGGGCAGCATCGTCCAGAAGGTTCTGCCGGGCGTCATGATCGTCGCCTCGCTGGGAATGATGGTTTTCATGCTCCAGCGGGCGAAGGACAACCCGATGATGATGATGATGCCGATGATGATGCTCATCTCAACCTTCGGGATGATGGCCGGTGGCGGTAAGGAAGGCGGCCAGAAGAAGGCCGAGATGAACGAGGACCGCAAGGATTACCTGCGGTACCTCGGTCAGATGCGCGACCGCGCGCGGGAGGCTGCCGACGAGCAGCGCCTGGCGCGGGAGTGGGTGCACCCGGACCCGCAGACCCTGTGGTCGCTGGCGGCCGGTCCGAGCCGACGCATGTGGGAGCGTCGCCCGAACGACAACGACTTCTGCCAGGTTCGGGTCGGCCGCGGTTCGCAGCGGCTGGAAACCCGCCTGGTGCCGCCGCAGACCGGTCCGGTCGACGAGCTGGAGCCGATCACCACGTTGGCGCTGCGCCGTTTCGTGCGCGCGCATTCGCTGGTGCCGGAGCTGCCGATCGCCACCTCGCTGCGCGGTTTCGCCGCGGTCGGCCTGCAGGGCGACAAGGAACTGGTTCGCGGCCTGGCTCGCGCGATGGTGTGCCAGCTGGCCACTTTCCACACCCCCGACGACGTGATGATCGCGGTCGCCAGCAGCGGCCGCGCGCGCACCGAGTGGGAGTGGGTGAAGTGGCTGCCGCACGCCCAGCACCCGACCGAGACCGACGGCATCGGTCAGATGCGACTGATGGCCGGTTCGCTGGCCTCGCTCGAGCAGATGCTCTCCGAGCAGTTGGCCGAGCGGCCGCGCTTCCAGCGCAACGCGGCTCCGCCGGACGGCCAGCCGCACATCGTGATCATCATCGATGACGCCGAGATCAGCCGCGAAGAAGCGCTCTACGTCGAGGGCGGCCTGGCCGGCGTCACCATGATCGACCTGTCCGACCTGCTCGGACAGCTCACCGCGCGCCGCGGCATGCGGATGGTCGTCGAGGAGGACCGGGTCGGTGCTCGCGGCGGCAGCGGTGTCGAGTGGTTCGGCAAGCCGGACTCGCTGAGCATGGAAGAAGCTGCCGCGCTGTCCCGCCAGCTCTCCCCGTACCGGGTCGCCGGTGGGGCGGGCGCCGCGTCCGACGCCGACAGCGGTGGCTACGAGCCGCTGACCACGCCGCTGAACTACGTGGAGCAGCTGGGTCTGGCCGGTGACGTCGTCACCTTCGACCTCAACGAGGCTTGGCGGCCGCGGTCCCGCGACGACCTCTACCGCGTCGCGATCGGCCCCGGCGAGCAGGGCGAGATCGTCCACCTGGACATCAAGGAAACCGCTTCGGGCGGTATGGGTCCGCACGGTCTGTGCATCGGTGCGACCGGTTCCGGTAAGTCCGAGTTCCTGCGGACCATCGTGCTGGGTCTCATCGCCACCCACTCGTCGTCGATGCTCAACTTCGTGCTCGTCGACTTCAAGGGTGGTGCGACGTTCAACGGGTTCGACCCGGCGCCGCACGTGTCGGCGAACATCTCGAACCTCGAGGGCGACGGTTCGCTGATCGACCGCATGTCGGACGCGCTGGCCGGTGAGATGAACCGCCGCCAGGAGGTCCTGAACAAGGCGGGCGCGAAGAACGTCTGGGACTACCGGAAGATGGCCGAGGCCGGCGACGATCGCTGCGCCGAGCCGCTGCCCGCGCTGTTCGTGGTCATCGACGAGTTCTCCGAGCTGCTCTCGCAGCAGCCGGACTTCGCCGAGCTGTTCGTGATGATCGGTCGACTGGGTCGTTCGCTGCAGGTCCACCTGCTGCTCGCCTCCCAGCGTCTGGAAGAGGGCAAGCTGCGTGGTCTGGACTCGCACTTGTCTTACCGGATCGGTCTGAAGACCTTCAACGCGGCGGAATCCCGTGCGGCCATTGGTGTTCCGGACGCTGCGGACCTGCCGGCCACCGGTGGTCACGGTTACCTGAAGCACCCGAACGGCATGGACCGGTTCCGCGCCGCGTTCGTGTCCGGTCACCTGCACCAGACCAGTGGTCGTCGTCCGGCGCTCAAGGGTGCTTCCTCGCCGGTCACCGGTGAGAAGATGCCGCGGCGCTTCATCCCGGACTACGTGGAGAAGCCGAAGGAGCCGGAGAAGCCGGTCGTCGAAGAGGTCAAGGAGGAGAAGAAGAGCGACCTCGACCCGACCGACTTCCAGATCGTCATCGACAAGGTCCACGGCCAGGGCCCGCCGGCCCACGCGGTGTGGCTGCCCCCGCTGGACAGTCCGCCCACTTTGGACAGTCTGCTCCCGCCGCTGCAGCAGACCGACGACCGCGGTTACACCGCCGCCGGTTACGCGGGCAGCGGTCGGCTGCAGGTCCCGGTCGGCCTGATCGACGTTCCGTACAACCAGCGCCAGGACCCGATGATCCTCGACCTGAGCGGTCAGGGCGGTCACGGCGCGATCGTCGGCGGTGTCGGTGCAGGCAAGTCGAGCACGGTCCGCGCGATGATCGCTTCGATGGCGCTGACCCACACCCCGCAGGAAGTGCAGTTCTACTGCGTCGACCTCGGTGGTGGTTCGATCGGTGCGCTGCGCGGCCTGCCGCACATGGGTGGTTACGGCACCCGCCGCGACGCGGACACGGTGCGCCGGACGATCGCCGAGCTCAAGACGATGCTGGCGGAGCGGGAAGCCCGCTTCGCGCAGCACGGCGTCGAGGGCATGAACGACTACCGGAACAAGCGCCGTCGCGGTGAGTTCGAGGACGACCCGTTCGGCGACGCCTTCCTGATCATCGACGGCTGGCGGACCTTCCGCGAGGAGTTCGAGGCCCTCGAGCAGGACGTGCTGAACCTGGCGGCCAACGGTCTCGCCTACGGCGTGCACGTGTTCGTCACCGCGGCGCGGTGGGCGGAGATCCGCCCGGCGATGAAGGACTTGATGCAGACCCGCATCGAGCTCCGCCTCGGTGACCCGAGCGAATCCGAGGTCGACCGCAAGTTCGCGGTGAAGGTCCCGCAGGGCCGCCCCGGTCGCGGTATGCACGGCTCCAAGCTGCACTTCTTGACTGCTCTGCCCCGTGTGGACAGCGAGAAGATCGGTGACCGAGTCGCTGAGGAGGTCGAGGCGGTCAAGCGCGAGGCCGAGGAGGGCAAGCCGCTCCGCAACCCGCGGATGGGCTGGGAGCTCTACAACGACGACGTCTCCGAAGGCGTCGCGGACATGGTCAACCGCGTCAAGAGCTCCTGGCAGGGGCGCCCGGCGCCGCAGGTCCGCCTGCTGCCGGACCTCCTGCCGCACCAGCAGCTGCCGCGGCCGGAGCAGCAGCCGAACCCGAAGCTGGTGCCGATCGGCATCAACGAGGACGGCCTGCACCCGGTGTACCTGGACTTCGCCGCCGAACCGAACTTCTACGCGTTCGGCGAGCGCGAGTCGGGCAAGACGGCCCTGCTGCGCACGATCGTCCGGGGCATCACCGAGCGGTACACGCCGAAGGAAGCGCTCATCCTGCTGGTCGACTACCGGCGCACGATGCTCGGCTTCCTCAACACCGGCCACCTGCTGGAGTACGCGGTCGGTGCGGACCAGCTCAAGAGCAACGTCAAGGACGTGGCGGGGTCGCTGAAGAAGCGCCTGCCGGGTCCGGACGTGACGCAGGAGCAGCTGAAGAACCGTTCCTGGTGGAAGGGTCCGGAGCTGTTCGTGATCGTCGACGACTACGAGCTGGTGGCCCCGCAGGGCAGCAATCCGCTGGCACCGCTGGCGGAGTTCATCCCGACGGCCAGCGACGTGGGTCTGCACATCATCCTGGCCCGCAACTCCGGTGGTGCGGGACGTGCCCTGTACGAGCCGCTGATCGGCAAGATGCGCGAAACGTCGGCCCCGGGCCTGGCGATGAGCGCGAACAAGGACGACGGCCAGCTGGTGGCGAACATCAAGTCCCGCGCGCTCCCGCCGGGTCGCGGCACCTTGGTGAGCCGCAGCCTGCGCGGTGGCCCGCAGATGATCCAGACGGCCTTCATCCCGCCGGAGTGATCGTCACGGCCTAGCTGCCACGACAACGAGAAACCCTCCCCAGCCCTCGGCCGGGGAGGGTTTCTCGGTTTGGGGAGGGCGGCCGGGCGCGTGGGAGGGGGTTCGCGCCCGGCCACCGGGGTGGGTCGGTGCGGCATGTGGCCGGGGGATCTCATGTCGCACCGACCCGGCTTGGTGGGGGTCGTGAGTGCGTAGACCGGTTGGAGCCGGTTTTTGCACTCACGACCGCTTACAGGCGCAGGTGGTGGCGACCGGTGGGGTGGTCGTCGGGATCGACGTCTGGGAACTGGGGTTGGGGTGGTTCCGTTGGTGGTTCTGGGGATATCGCGCGGTTTTCGGCTTCGATGTCGGCTATGAGGTGCCACACGGTGTATTCGCCGTCGCCTGTGCCTGCGTGCTGGCCTGTCGCGAACCGCAGTCCTGGCACCGGGATGTGGGTGGTGAGCAGGGCGAGGATGAGCAGGTTGAACAGGATGAAGGTGCTCAGCTGGATCCAGAACATGGTGGTGGGTGTCCTTTCCAAATTTCCCTAAAATTGGGAACCCCTCTGGCCTGGGGTTTCGAGGGCTGGTGTCCCAAATTTCCCTAAAGTTGGGAGCCGCCATCGCCACTCACGAGTACGTCAGGACTGCTCGGCGAGGACGCGCCAGCAGCTCATGCAGGTGAGGCGAAGGTCAGCCGGATCGAGACCGCACGCCGCGGAATCCTGGTGGAAAACGTCGAGGCGATCGTCGACGTCCTCCGCATGAAGGACGAAGACCGCGAACGGCTGCTGAAGATGGCCCGTGAAGTTCGCGAACCGGCCTGGTGGGAGCTCGGCCGGGACTTTCCTCAACAGCTGAAAGCGCTTATCGACGCTGAGCAGCGGGCGACTCGGACTACCCAAGTGGCGTTGAACATGATCCCCGGTCTTCTGCAGACGAGGGCGTACACGCGGCAGATCATGGAGTCCGGTGGGCTGCCGGCTGATCAGGTGGAGGACCAGGTCGGGGTTCGGCAAGTTCGGCAAGGCATTCTGACCAAGCGAGACCCAGTCGTCCTGAACGCGTTCATCGATGAAACCGCTTTGCTGCGCCCAGTTGGTGGACCGCGTGTGATGGCTGAACAGCTCCGCCACGTCGTAGCGGCCAGCGAGGAGTCGAACGTCGAGGTCCGTGTGATTCCGCTCGACCAAGGAGCGCATGCAGGTCTCAGCGGGGCCTTCGTGGTCTACGAGTTCGTCAAGTCCCGTCCTGTCGTCTACCTGGAGGGACGCAGTTCAGGTGCGTTCCTCGATGAGGCCGAGGACGTGGACCTGTTCTGGGATGCCCTCAAACATCTAGAAAATCAAGCCTCGGATTCGGCCGTTTCGCGCGAGACACTGAAGGAGTACGTGAAGCGGTACGAGAGCGAGGCGTGATGACTGCCGACTTAGTCGGCTGGCGTAAGTCCAGCTACAGCGGTGTGCAGGGAGATTGCGTCGAGGTGGGCTGGTCGAAGTCCTCCCACAGCGGCCCGCAGGGAAACTGTGTCGAAGTGGGTTGGGCGAAGTCTTCCTGCAGCGGTGCGCAAGCGGACTGCGTTGAGGTGGCGTTGGAGCCCGAGGTGGTTGGGGTTCGGGACTCGAAGGATCGGGGTGGGGCTGTGCTGACGTTCCCGCGGGGCCAGTGGGTGGCGTTCGTCTCAGGATTGCGGGATCGGCGCAGGTAGTTGGGCTGTTTGGGCGGTTCTTGGAGGTTGTTTCACGAACGTTGTCCGCGTTGGGGTGGGCTCTTGTACTCTCTGCGGTCGTGATCACACCAGTGTGTGACTTGTATTGATCACGATCGTGGGGAGGGGGCTCCGTGAACGCGGGGATGGAGAGCTTCGCCGCAGGCGCCAGCGCGCTCGCCGGACAGGCTCAAGGCCTGCGCGCTGCAGTCGACAGCGGCAAGCTCGTGATGGAGCCAGAGGCTGCCGAAGAGCTTGCCAAGTTCTACGAGGACAAGGCAGATGACGTCCGGGACAAGAGGCGGCGTACTGACCGTCTTGTGGCGAGCGGAGCATTTGGCGACTGTTTCACTGGCCACCAGCTGGAGGAGAAGTTCCGGCAGAAGGTGGTAGCTGACGAGGTTGGTCTGGTTGCGATCCTGGGCAAGGTCGAAGAGATCTTGAGGAATATGGCTCAGGCGTACCGCGACTCTGCTCGTGATATGGCCAACACCGATGACGAGCACTCTCGAAACCTAAACCGGAGTATCTGATCTGATGGTGGGCATGCGCACAAAACGACTCGTGGTGGCGGCAACTGGGGTTGCGGCGGGGCTGGTCCTCGCTGGGTGCTCCACTCCCGTTGGCGATGTCACCCCGACGAAGCAGCAGGAGTCGCCGAACGTTCTCGCGGGCGTGGACCCGTGCAAGATCCTCTCTGCTGAGGACGTGCAGGCTTTTGGTGTGAGTGACCCGGGTGAGCCCGTCGACCAGGGGATCGGGGAGCAGGGCTGCGATTACAGCGCAGATGATCTCGCTTTCACGGTCTACAAGGCAGAAGATCACGACCGGGGCTATTACGAGAGCCGGAAGGACAACATCGCTGTCTACGAACCGAACAAGGTTGGGTCGCGAGACGGCATCAAGCAGATTACCAAGGGGTCCACTGGCCAGGGCGTCTGTAATCAGGTGATCGAGGTCGGATCCGGCAGCGCGCTTGTCCAGGTTTCCTACAGTGCAGACAAGATCCCGAGCGACGACGAAACCTGCGCCAAGGCGATGGAGATCGCCAAGGTCGTTGAGTCGAAGCTGCCGAAGTAAGGATTAGTCGAGGGGGAACGGCATGGTTGACATTCTTGGGGAGGCTGGGGACCTCTTCTCGAGAGCCACTGGAATAGGCGAGACCAGGGCCGAGGAGCAGGCTCGCATTCGGCAGACTGTTGCTACTGCTACTAGCCAGGCGCGTGGTCAGCAGTTGGCTCAGCAGCAGCAGGGCCTGAACATTCAGGGCACTGACCCGGCGTCGATCGCCCAGCACGACAACTGGAATGACTGGGATCATGCTCGGCTTTACAACCAGCTTGGGCAGTCGCTGAATCCGCAGGAGATCAACGACTCCGGCAAGGCTTGGGAGAAGCTTGGTCAGGAAATCGCCGAGATCTTCGCGGATCTTGAAAGCGGATCCCGCAAGATTGCAGGCGATCGTCTGCAGGGTGAGGCGGCTGAAGCTGGACTCAGTGCGGCGAAGCCGTTGCAGGAGTGGGGAAAGCAGTTCGGCGACTCTTTGAGCGGTACTGGATTGAAGATTCAGGAAGCCGGGAATGCTGCCGCGCAGACGAAGGCCACGCTGGAACCGCCGAAGGAGTTTGATGGTTGGCGGAACGGGGTTCGCAGCCTTGCTCCGGGTGGCGGGCTCGTTGACGGTGCTCTGCAGATGCAGGAGCAGCGGGAGGCCACTGCTCAGGCTCGGCAGCTCGTGCAGAACGTTTATGCGTCTGGGTACCAGTCGGTCGATTCCAGCACTCCTACGTTCCCTCCGCCTGTTGATCCGTTGAATCCGCCTCCGCCTCCGGATCAGGGGCGGAGCAATCCGCAGGGGATTTCCCAGACTCCGTCCGGGTATTCCGGGCAGCCCAGTGGGAATGTGCCCGGTGGCGGGAGCGTGCCAGGTGGTGGCAGCGTGCCCGGTGGCGGTATCCCGGGTGGAAACGGGACGGGCTCGTCCTATGTGGACCCGCGTCCCGGTGGTTACGTGCCTCCGGCGCAGAGCAATTCGCAGTGGGCCGGGCAGCCGAACATGCCCGGGCCGGGGATGACTCCTCCTCCCGGTGCCGGTAGCACTCCGCCCGGTGCTGGTGGCGGTTTCATGGGCGGAATGCCGCCCGGCGCTGGTGGTGCCGGTGGGATGGGCGCTGGAGGTGGTCGCGGTGCTGGTGCTGGGGGCATGGGTGCCGGTGGTCGTGCCGGTGCCGGTGGGTCCGGGATGGGCGCTGGTGGTCGGGCCGGCATGGGCGGACCCGGCGCCGCTGGAGCTGGTGGCGCGGGCGCTGCCGGTGGAGCCGGGGCTGCTGGTCGTGGCGGCGGGGCCGGTGCTGGTGCTGGTGCCGGTGCTGGTCGCGGCGGTAAGGGCGACAGCGAGGACCAGGAGCACGAGCGTCCGAGCTGGCTCGAAGAGCAGGACGACATCTGGTTGGATGACATGCCCAAGACCGCTCCGCCGGTCTTCGGCGACTGGGGCAAATGACGGGGGTAAGTGTGTCCGAGCGTTGGCTGTTGCCACCGCTGTGGTTCGACTTCTGCTGGGAACTCGGGCGTTTCGACGAATACCCGTTCCCGATCGCGGTTCGGTCGCACGGCGCGACGATGGAAGAGCGGGCCGCGCTGCGCCAGCGTGCGCTGCCCGAGATGCAGGCCGCGGGGCTGATCGCCGGAACCGGTCTCGTGCCGCGCTTCGCGCAGGTTCTCGGTCTGCTGGCCAAGCCCGGCCTGTGGATCGAAGGGCTCTGGGCGCCCGACGAGACCACCGACTCGCCGGTCCGGATGATGTCGGTGGCCAGCGAAGAAGGCGCGGTGCTGCTCGTCCAGGACCCCGGGGAATCCGAGAGTCGCGGCGGTGACCTGCGGATCTCCGTGCACCCGCGGACTTCTCCGGTCGCGGCGGCGATCCAGGGCATGCCCCCGGCTCCGCCTGGGAAGCGCCCGCGCCTGGCGGTTCCGTCCGCCGAGTTCGCGCAGAAGCAGGACCGCCGTGCCGACGAGAACTTCGAAGAGCTGGACATGATGCAGTCGGCGACGGTGTCCCGGCCCAAGCAGTCCGGCGCCGACGCGCTGCGCGCCGTCCTGGAAGAACCGCACCTGCGCGACGGGCAGTTCGCGGTGAACCTGCGGGACCGGTACGGCCGCACGCGCCGTTCCCAGGTGCTCAAGTGGTTCGACGCCCGCGAGCCCGACGGCCGCTACGGCCTGACCCAGCAGCAGCGCCCCGGCGTCGGGCCCGAGCTGGTGCTGGCCCCGCTCGCCCCGCCGGACCTGGGCAAAGCCTTGGAGAACCGCGTCGCCGAAGTCCGAAGCGCGGCCTGACCCGGGCAGTTTTGCCTAAAACTGCCCGGTTCCGGTGACTGTCAGTTTTAGTACTGCAACGGCAGTTCAGGGGTAGCCGCGTTTTCGGTAGTGGCTGGTTCGGGCTTGGAGTTGGCGTTGTCGGCGCCAGTGTGACC
>NZ_JBSFBZ010000021.1:0-104627 GCF_053593195.1 Saccharopolyspora sp. NPDC002376 | reverse complement strand
AGTAAGACACCGCCGACACACTATTCACGGGAAGGGGCTCCTTCCATCCGGACTACCGGGTGGAAGGAGCCCCTTCCCGCATTTCCAGAACTTTTTCCAGACGGATCGAGGATCAGCCGGTGAGTGGTGGGTCTTCGGGGTTCGGGGTCGTACTCTGGCGGCATGGGTGGTGTGCGGATTCTCATCGTTCAGCCGTCGAAGTCGGATCCTCCGGGGCCGTTGGGCGAGTGGTTGGTGGCGGCTGGCGCTGAGGTGGACGTTGTCCTGCCCGCTGAGCAGCCGTTGCCAGCGGACTTCAGCGAGCATCAGGGGTTGGTGGTGCTCGGTGGCGAGATGGGCGTTTACGACGACGCGGGGCACCCGTGGCTGGCCGAGGTTCGGGCATTGCTCAGCAAGGCTGTGAGCGAGCGTGTACCGACTCTGGCGTTGTGCCTCGGGGCTCAGTTGCTGGCTGCGGCTACCGGAGGACAGGTGCGGGCGGCTCGCAACGGGCCGGAGGCCGGGACGTTGCTGATCGCGAAGCGGGATGTTGCGGCGGAGGATCCGTTGTTCGGGCCGGTTCCGCTGACCCCTGATGTTCTGCAGTCCCATTCCGATGAGGTGGCGGTGTTGCCGCCGTCGGCGCAGTTGTTGGCTTCCTCGCCGAAGTGCGACAACCAGTTGTTCCGGGTCGGGGAGTGCGCTTACGGGATGCAGTTCCACATCGAGACGACGACGGACCTGGTGCTGGAGTGGGCCGAGTTGTCGCCGGAGATCGCTGCCGCGATTCGGCCGGGGCAGTTGGAGCGGGCGCATCTCGACGAGTTCCACGCGGACATGGCCGAGACCTGGCAGCCGGTGGCGGAGCGGTTCGTGCGGTTCGTGGGGACCCCGCCGGAGGATCGGAAGGCCAGCAGATTCCTGCCGTTGGCGTGATCGTCATCAGGTCGGGTCCACACCGGGGCGGTGCGCGGACTACGGTCGGGTAATGGCCAACAGCAACTCGTCGCGCTCGGGTTCGGTGCCGTCTCCCGCTCGTTACGGGTTCACCGACGCGTCACGTGCTGAGGCCCAGCTGAGACGTGCCGGCTGGTGGTCGGATCGCGGTCCGGGTGAGGCCGAGCCGATTCTGACGGCGCTGTCGCGGACCCCGGACCCCGATCTGGCGCTGCATTCGCTGGACCGCTTCCGGGACGCTGCGGACGCGAACTGGGCTGAGCTTGCGCGCGAGTTGGCCGACGATGCGGGTTTGCGCGCTCGGTTGTTCGGTGTGCTAGGTGCCTCCACTGCTCTTGCGGATCACCTCGTTGCTGATCCGGAGGACTGGCGTCGGCTGCGCACTGGCGCTGCTTCGGCGAGCACGCTCGAGGAGCGGACCGCGGTGCTCCTGGAGGCAGTGGGCGCGGAGGGGAGCGGTGATCCCGGGACACCGGGTGGTCCCGTTGCGGCGGTGCACGGTCCTGAAGCGGTCATGGCGCTGCGCCGGGCTTACCGGGGGCTGCTGATGGACGTTGCGGGGCAGGACATGGCCCACGTCGTCGATCCGGCGTTGCCGAGCATGCCGTACGAGGACGTGGCAGCGACGTTGTCCGAACTCGCGGTCTCGGCTCTGCGTGCGGCGTTGTCGGTTGCGGTGGCTGAGTTGCGGCAGTCCGGTGCGGACGAGGTGCCGCGGCTCGCGGTGATCGCGATGGGCAAGTGCGGCGGACGTGAGCTGAACTACGTCAGCGACGTGGACGTTGTGTTCGTCGCGGACCGCGAGGACGAGATTCCGACCGCGATCCGGTTGGCGAGTCTGATGATGCGGGTGGCCGGTCCCGCGTTCTTCGAAGTCGATGCGGCGTTGCGCCCGGAGGGCAAGGCCGGGGCGCTGGTGCGGACGCTCGACGGGCATCTGAGCTACTACCGTCGCTGGGCGCGGACGTGGGAGTTCCAGGCGCTGCTCAAGGCCCGTCCGGTGGCCGGCGACGCGGAGCTCGGCGCGAGTTATCTCGCTGCGGTGCAGCCGTTGGTGTGGACCGCTGCGGAGCGCGAGGGATTCGTGGCGGACGTGCGCTCGATGCGGCGCCGGGTCGAGAACCACGTTCCGTCCGAGCTGTCCGAGCGGGAGTTGAAGCTCGGTCGCGGTGGGCTGCGCGACGTGGAGTTCGCCGTGCAGTTGCTGCAGATGGTGCACGGCCGCAGTGACGACTCGCTCCGCATGACGTCCACTATGGACGCTCTGCGTGCCTTGGGAGAGGGCGGCTACGTGGCCCGCACCGATGCGGCGGATCTGGTGGATTCCTACCGGTTCCTGCGCGCGGTCGAGCACCGGTTGCAGCTGCGGCAGTTGCGCCGGACGCACCTGTTCCCCGAGTTCGACGATGCCGAAGCGTTGGGCGTGTTGGCCCGGGCGGTCGGGTTGCGTTCCAGCGGTCGGAACACGGCGGCGCAAGCGTTGGTGGCGGAGTTTCGGCGGCACAGCAACAGGGTTCGACGGCTGCACGAGAAGTTGTTCTACCGCCCGCTGCTGGAGGCGGTCGCGAAGGTGCCCATGGCGGCGCTGCGGCTGACCACTTCGGCAGCGGTGGAGCGGTTGGCCGCGCTCGGTTACACCTCGCCCGAGGGGGCGTTGCGCCACATAGGAGCGTTGACCTCGGGGGTGTCCAGGCGGGCCAGCATCCAGGGCACGTTGCTGCCGATGTTGTTGGACCTGCTGGCGAACACCCCGGACCCGGACGGCGGGTTGCTGGCCTACCGCAAGGTGTCCGAGGCGTTGGCCGAAACCCCTTGGTACCTGCGGTTGTTGCGGGACGAAGGGGTGGTGGCCGAGCGGCTGGCGCAGCTGCTCGGCACCTCGAAGCTGGTTCCGGAGCTATTGGTGCGGGCGCCGGAAGTGCTGCGGTTGTTGTCCGACACCCCGGCGTTGTCCGGACGGGATCCGATGGAGGCGTCGGTTTCGCTGCGCAGCACCGTGGCGCGCTACTCGGAGCCGGCGCGGGCTGCGGCTGCGGCGCGTTCGCTGCGGCGGCACGAACTTCTGCGCATCGCCTGCGGTGACCTGCTCGGATTGGTGGAGCCGGCCACGGTGTTCCGGGCGTTGTCGAACATCTGGGCGGCGGTGCTGGAGTCGGCGCTGGACGTGTCGATCCGGGACACCGCCAAGGCGACCGGTGATGCCCCGGCGCGGATCGCGGTGATCGGGATGGGTCGCCTGGGCGGCGCCGAACTCGGTTACGGCTCCGACGCCGACGTGATGTTCGTGTGCGAGCCGGTGGAAGGGGCGGACGAGGCGACGGCGGTGCGGTTCGCGACCACCGTGGTCGAGCAGGTGCGCCGGTTGTTGGGCGCGCCGAGCCAGGATCCGCCGCTGGAGGTCGACATCGACCTGCGGCCGGAAGGGCGCCAGGGCGCTCTGGTGCGCACGCTGGATTCCTACCTCTCCTACTACCGGCGCTGGGGCGAGGCGTGGGAAGCGCAGGCGTTGCTGCGGGCGCAGCACGTCGCCGGTGACCAGGACCTGGGTGAGCGGTTCTGCCGGGCCATCGATCCGATCCGGTATCCGGAGGGAGGGTTGGACGAGGCACGGACTCGGGAGATCCGCCGGATCAAGGCACGGGTGGATTCCGAGCGGCTGCCCCGGGGCGCGGACCCGGCCACCCACACCAAGCTCGGCCGCGGTGGTCTGGCCGACGTGGAGTGGACGTTGCAGCTGCTGCAGTTGCAGCACGCGCACGAGCACCCGGCGCTGCGCACGACTTCGACGTTGGAGGGTCTGCGGGCCGCGACCAACGCCGGTTTGCTGGAGGCCAGCGACGCCAATGAGTTGGCGGAGGCGTGGACGCTGGCGATGCGCATGCGCAATGCGGTGATGCTGGTGCGCGGTAAGCCGGGGGACCAGTTGCCCAAGCAGACGCGGGAGTTGAACGCGGTGGCCGCCGCGCTGGGGTATCCGGCGGACGTGGACACCGGGGAAGTCGTCGACGACTACCTCCGCGTCACCCGGCACGCGCGGGCCGTCGTGGAACGGGTTTTCTACGAATCGTGAGCGTCCTGGGGTGGCGATCGTGATCGATCTGCGCACGGCGGCGGAAGAGGATCATCCGCGAATCGTGGCTGCCATCCAGCGGTGGTGGACCGATTCGCGCAGCCCGGAAGCCGCCCGCGAACTGTCGTTGCTGGTGCCCCGGTTGTTCCTGCAGCACTTCTCCGGCACCAGCTTCGTCGCGGAGCGGGATGGCCGAATGGCGGGTTTCCTGATCGGTTTTCGCTCCGCTGATCGCGCGGCCGAGGCCTACGTCCACTTCGTCGGCGTCGATCCGGAGTTGCGCCGGTCCGGGCTCGCGCGCCGGTTGTACGGCGAGTTCTTCGCTGCCGCGGCGCGGGCCGGGCGGGCCCGGGTGCACTGCATCACCTCGCCTGCCAACACCGGTTCGATCGCCTTCCACCGGAGCATGGGTTTCGAGCTGATCGCCGGTGACGCCGAAATCGACGGAATTCCGGTGCACCGCGATTACGACGGACCCGGCCACGACCGGGTTTGCTTCGCGCGGGACATCGATCCGGATGAATTCCGCTGAGTCGTCCAGCGGTCGGCAATTCGGCTGGGCGCAGGTGGTGGCGTAGCCCGGACGACGCAATGCCGTTCAGCGTTCGGTCCGCATTGCGGTTTCACGGCTGCTGAGCTGGTCGAAGCGGGTTTTCGCGAACCCGGTCGGCGGTCCCGAACTCGCCGGATTCGCCAGTACCCTGCGCGAGTAGAAGGCGTGGGCGGCGAACAAGGGGACTGCCGATGTCCGAGGACTTCGAGGTGCTCGTCGACAGGCAGGCGTTGTGCGGGGCGAGCCCGCTGTGGATGCCCGCGCTCAATTGCGTGCACTGGGTGGATCTGCTGCGCCGGGAATTGCACACGTATCACCGGGATTCCGGTGGGGACGACGTCCGGGTGCTGCCGGGGCCGGTGACGGCGTTGGGCGCCACCCGGCACGGTCAGCTGATCGCTGCCGCGGGAACCGGGTTCGCGCGGGTGCATCTCGGGCGTTCGGCGTTGGAACCGGTCGTCCAGGTGCGCAACGGCGATCGCATGGGGGTCGGCGCCTGCGATCCGGCCGGGCGGTTCGTGGCGGGAACCCAGACGCACTCCCGGGAGCTGCAGGCCAGCGGGCTGTACGTGCTCGACGGGGACCGGGCGCGGCTGCTGGTCGCCGGGGTGACCGCGGCCGGTGCGGTGGCCTGGAGTCCGAGCGGTCACCGGATGTACTTGGTCGATATGCGCAGCATCTGGGTTTACGACTACGACCCGGAGCGCGCAATGGCGGTTTCCGGGCGGCAGTGGGTGGTGTGCGGTGAGCCGGAGGGCGAGCCGGAGGGGATCGCGGTCGACGCCGAGGGCTGTGTGTGGGTCGCTATGCACTGGAGCGGGCGGATTCACCGCTATGCGCCCAGCGGAGACCTCGAGACGGTTCTGTGGGCACCGACGCGGCGGATCACCAGCCTGGCCTTCGGCGGTTCGCGGTTGGAGGAGATGTACCTGACCTCGGCGTGCTACGGCTACGACGAGCTCGCGCTCCTCGACGACCCCTACGCCGGTGCGCTGATGCGCTTCAAACCCGGCGTGCTCGGCGCTGCTCTGCCGCCCTGGCAGGGGATTTGACCTGACTGCTAATAGTCGATATTGGAAGTCAACCCGTCCAGGATCTGCTGTCGGATGTCGAGGCGCCAGGGACGAACGGATTGGACATCAACGTCCGCTGACGCGCAAAACGAGCGGGGCGAGGACCGAAGTCCCCGCCCCGTTCGTTCGGATCAGACGATCACACGTCGAAGTACAGCGAGAACTCGTGCGGGTGCGGGCGGAGGCGGATCGGGTCGATCTCGTCGCCGCGCTTGATGTTGATCCAGGTCTCGATCAGGTCGGGGGTGAACACGCCACCCTCGAGCAGGAAGTCGTGGTCGGCTTCCAGGTTGTCGATGGCCTTGGACAAGCTGTCCGGCACGATCGGCACGTTCCTGGCCTCTTCCGGCGGCAGCTCGTAGAGGTCCTTGTCGATCGGCTCGGCCGGCTCGATCTTGTTCTTGATGCCGTCCAGGCCGGCCATCATCATCGCGGCGAACGCCAGGTACGGGTTGCCGGACGGGTCCGGGCAGCGGAACTCGACGCGCTTGGCCTTCGGGTTCGCACCGGTGATCGGGATGCGCATGCACGCCGAGCGGTTGCGCTGCGAGTACACCAGGTTCACCGGGGCCTCGTAGCCCGGCACCAGGCGGTGGTAGGAGTTCACCGTCGGGTTGGTGAAGGCCAGCAGGCTCGGCGCGTGGTGCAGGATGCCGCCGATGTAGTAGCGCGCCATGTCCGACAGGCCGGCGTAACCGGACTCGTCGTAGAACAGCGGGCTGCGGTCCTTCCACAGCGACATGTGGCAGTGCATGCCGGAGCCGTTGTCGCCGAACAGCGGCTTGGGCATGAAGGTCACGGTCTTGCCGCTGTCCCAGGCGGTGTTCTTGATGACGTACTTGAACAGCTGCAAGTCGTCGGCCGCGTGCAGCAGCGTGTTGAACTTGTAGTTGATCTCGGTCTGGCCGCCGGTGCCGACCTCGTGGTGCGCCCGCTCGATGGTGAAACCGGAGTCGGTCAGCTGGGTGCACATCTTGTCGCGCAGGTCGGCGAAGTGGTCGTAGGGCGAGACCGGGAAGTAGCCGCCCTTTATCCGCGTCTTGTAGCCGCGGTTGCCGCCTTCCTCGTCGCGACCGGTGTTCCACCAGCCCGCGATCGAGTCGACCTCGGCGTACGTCTTGTTCGGGCCTTCTTCGAACTTGACCGAGTCGAAGATGTAGAACTCGGCCTCGGCACCGAAGAACGCGGTGTCGGCGATGCCGGACTCGGCCAGGTACTGCTCGGCCTTGCGCGCGATGTTGCGCGGGTCGCGGGTGTAGGGCTCCAACGTGAGCGGGTCGTGCACGAAGAAGTTCAGGATCAGCGTCTTCTCGGCCCGGAACGGGTCGATGCGCGCGGTGTAGGGGTCGGGCAGCAGCAGCATGTCCGACTCGTGGATCGACTGGAAGCCGCGCATGGAGGAGCCGTCGAAGCCCAGCCCCTCGGTGAACGCTTCCTCGTCGAAAGCAGCGGCGGGCACGGTGAAGTGCTGCATTACGCCCGGCAGGTCGCAGAACCGGACATCGATGAACTTCACGTCCTCGTCGGCGATGAAGCGCAGGACCTCGTCTGGATTCTTGAACAAGCTCGGTGGCTCCTTCAGCATTCGATACAGCTCACCGACGCCACGTCGAATGTTTCCGCCGCCGGCTCGGTATTCACCGTATGTCCTGGGTGTTGCTCCGTCGTCACCCGAATGTTTCGCAGGCGTTAACTGAGCCCCGATCGGGTGATGAGGGTTGCGTGCAGGGGTGCAGCGCGGTGCTCCGACGGTAGCAGCGGCTGCGGCACGTACCCTGGATGACGTGCGAAGAGTCGGATCCTGGCTGGACCGCCCCAAGGGTGCGTTGAACCACGTGCGCGAGCAGGCGAACGAATCCCGGCCGAAGTGGCGCGGCGAGAAGATGGGGCTGCCCGAGAGCGGGCCGGGCTCGGCGGCGCCGGTGGGCCGGCGGCTGGGGGCGTTCCTCGTCGACATCGTGTTGGCCGCAATGGTCGCCGCGCTGTTCACCATGCCGAACTACCCGGAGAACTGGAGCCTGGTGGCGTGGGCGGTCATCACCGTCGTCCCGGTGTCGTTCTTCGGCGCCACGCCGGGCATGGCCTTGCTGCGGATCTGGGTCGCGCGGGTCGACGGCACGGTCATGGTGGGGCCGTGGCGGGCGGCGCTGCGTTGCGTCCTGACCGGCCTGATCATCCCGGCCGTGGTCTGGAACTTCGACGGCCGCTCCTGGCACGACCGGCTCAGCGGAACCATCGTTCTGCGCCGGTGACGAAAGCCTGTCTTCTGGCTGGTTTGCGTGGCGGTGCGGGTGGCGGAACCTCAGCGCCCGCCTGGACTGCGGGTGCCCGACTTTATGTATGCGCCAATACGCGGCAGTGGGGCCGTCCTCGCCAGGACGAAACGCTGAGAACCCGCGGCGGCGCAAGCGCGGAGGCGGGCTGAACGCCTCCGGCGTTTCAAGACAACGACCAAGGATCAAAGACAGGCGGATAGAAAAAGCGGGCTCGGGGTGCTTTCCCCGAGCCCGCTTCGCGTTCCTGGCGGAATTACCGCGCGCGGCGCATCGCGCGCTGCATGTTGCGCATCTTGGCGCCCTGCGGCACCGGGCCCTTCGGCAGCGCGTTGCCGCGGTTGGCCAGCGCCGCGAGCCGGTTCTCGATCGAGTCGATCTGCGCCGGGCCGATGTTGCGGGGCAGCTTGGTGATCCGCTGCTGCAACTTCGACAGCGGAACCTGGTTCTCCTCGTTGCCGACCATGATCTCGTAGATCGGGGTCTCGCCGACGAGCCGGGCGACCCGCTTCTTCTCCTGCGCCAGCAGCGACTTCACCCGGTGCGGGGCGCCTTCGCCCACGAGCACGATGCCGGGCCGACCGATCAGCCGGTGCACGGCGTCGAGCTGGGCGGTGCCCGACACGGCCTGGGTCAGCACCCACCGGCCGCGCAGGTTGTCAAGCGCCCACCCGGCAGCGCCGGGCTGGCCGTCAGCTTTGCGGTACACGCTCGACTGCACGCGGCGGCCGAAGAGGATCACCGCGCCGAGCAGACCGAAGGCCAAGCCCACCGGGAGGAACGCCCAGTGCAGGCCCCAGATCATGCCCAGCAGGAAGACCACTGCGGTCACGCCGAGGAACACCCCGAGCATCAGCGGGAGGAGGAGCTTGTCCTCCCGGCGCTGCATCTTGAACACCTCGAGGATCTGCTTGAAGCGTCCTCGAGTTGCCTTGCGCCGTTCTTTGGCCGCCGCTTTCTTGGCAGCCTTGTCCTCCGTGGCCATGCATTTCAGGATACGGCGCGAGCTGGACCAGGTGCAGGTGCGGTCCCCATGCGTGACCGACCCGTGAGTTCCGGTCCGCCGCTGTGTCCAGATCGTTTTGCCTGCTAGACGCACGTGAGCGCTTCGAGGTGCTCTCGCGCCCCGAAGCGCTCACGTGTCATGACCAGCGGAAACGATCCCCAGGTCGATGGATTTGCTGTTGTGGGAACTGCTCAGCGGGACAGGAGGCTGGTGGCTTCCTGCGCGGCCGTTCCCTCCTTGGCCAGGTGGGCCATGTTCTCCGGGAGCGGCATGCCGCGGTGCACGGTTGCCTTGGCGAACAGGCGGCCCGCGCGGTAGCTGGAGCGCACCAGCGGTCCGGCCATCACACCGGGGAAGCCGATCTCCTCGGCCGCCTTGGTGTGCTCGACGAACTCCTCCGGCTTGACCCACCGGTCCACCGGGTGGTGGCGCGGGCTGGGCCGCAGGTACTGGGTGATGGTGATGATGTCGCAGCCAGCGTCGTGCAGGTCCTGCAGCGCCGGGCGCACCTCGTCCGGGGTTTCGCCCATGCCCAGGATCAAGTTGGACTTGGTGACCAGGCCCGCCTCGCGCGCCTCGGAGATCACCTGCAGCGATCGCTCGTAGCGGAAGCCGGGGCGGATCCGGCGGAACACGCTGGGCACGGTCTCCAGGTTGTGCGCCAGCACCTCCGGCCGGGAGCCGAAGACCTCGGCCAGCTGGTCGGGCTTGGCGTTGAAGTCCGGGATCAGCAGCTCCACGCCGGTGCCCGGGTTGAGCGCGTGGATCTGGCGGACCGTCTCCGCGTACAGCCACGCACCGCCGTCGGGCAGGTCATCGCGGGCTACACCGGTGACCGTCGAGTAGCGCAGGCCCATCGCCTGCACCGATTCGGCGACCTTGCGGGGTTCCTCGACGTCCAGCTCGGCCGGCTTCCCGGTGTCGATCTGGCAGAAGTCGCAGCGGCGGGTGCACTGGTCCCCACCGATGAGGAACGTCGCCTCGCGGTCCTCCCAGCACTCGAAGATGTTGGGGCAGCCCGCCTCCTCGCAGACGGTGTGCAGTCCTTCGCGGCGGACCAGACCCTTGAGCTCCTGGTACTCGGGTCCCATCCGTGCGCGGGTCTTGATCCACGACGGCTTCTTCTCGATCGGGGTCTGGCTGTTGCGGGCCTCCAACCGCAGCAGCTTGCGACCCTCCGGCGCCACAGTCACGCGCCCCAGGCTACGCCCTCGGGGAACGCCCTGGTCATCTCGCATCTCGTTCCGCCAGGCGAAAGAAACCGCAGGTGAGCTGGGTCACCAACTCGGTGGGACGCCGGTGTGCTCGGCGGTGACCTCCCACAGTCGCTGGGCGGTGCGGACGTCCCGCGCGGCCTTGCTGACGCGTGCGCGGGTCGGGTGGCCGCGGACCTCGCCGATGCCGCTGGGGCCGAAGTAGTCGCCGCCGCGGACGCCCGGCGCGGTGGCGGCGAAGAGCTGCGGCAGCGCGCCTTGCTCGGCGGGCTGGGTGACCAGGCGGGTTCCCAGGTGGACGACGTTGTGCACCGGCGTGGGCAGCGAGTGCAAGCGGGACGAGTTGTGGGTCAGCTCGGTCATCGCCATGCCCGGGTGCGCGGCGACGCTGATCAGGTCGTGCTGCGCGAGCTTGGCGGCGCGGGCGAGTTCCAGCGCGAACAGCAGGTTGGCGAGCTTGGACTGGCTGTAGGCGCGCACCGGGTGGTAGCGGCGGCGGGTGAAGTTCAGGTCGTCGACGTCCAGGCCGCCGCCGTGGTGGGCGAGGCTGGAGACCGTCACCACGCGCGCGCCCGGGCGCAGGGCCGGGACGAGCAGCCAGGTCAGCGCGGCGTGCCCGAGGTGGTTGGTGCCGATCTGCAGCTCGAAGCCGTCCTCGGTGGTGCGGTGCGGGGTGGCCATCACCCCGGCGTTGTTCATGAGGACGTCCAGACCATCGGTGCGCTCGCGGATTTCGGCGGCGGCTTCGCGGACCGAGGAGAGGTCGGCGAGGTTCAGCTCGACGAGTTCGGGCGCTGTGGTGGCGGTCCGGGCGATCTCCTCCTGCGCCGCACGTCCCTTCTCGGTGTTGCGGCAGGCGATGAGGACGCGGGCGCCGCGCTCGGCCAGCACTTGTGCGCTGCGGCGGCCCAGGCCGGAGTTCGCGCCAGTGATCAGCACGGTTCGGCCGGTCTGGTCGGGGATGTCGGCTGCGGTCCACCTCGTCATGCCCGAAACCTACTCTTGGTAGGTTCGGGGTACCAGGGGGTGTCGATGATCAGGTGCGGGAATACTGCCCGGTTGTGTCTGCAACATCCTGGACGGTGCGCATCCGATGGGCGCAGTGGTCCCGCGTGGTGCGCCTTCGCCTGGCGGGTGATCGTTGGCCGAGGCTGAGCGAAGGGCCCATCTCGGTGGCGCTGCGGTTGGTCTGGCTCCTGCCGTTCGCACTAGTGCTGCTCGGCTGCTGGCTGGAACTGCTGGTCGTCCTCGCGCTGATGCCACTGGTCCTGGTCGCGCGGACCGCCGGTCGAGGATGGCGGTTGGAGATCAGCACCCGCGGGTGTCGAGCCGGGGAGGTCCGCGTGGGAAACCTCGCCGCTGCCCGGCGGATGCGCCGCGCGTTGCGCGAGCACCTCGGGCGCAACAGCGGGCTCGACGGCGCGGAGGTGCTGCTGGCGGGGGATCGCGCGGAGTTCACGCCGGTCGCGATCAGCGCGCGCCGTTGGCGGCTGGTCGAGAAGCAGCTGAGTCCTTATGGGCGGCGGCGCTGGTTCTTGTGGCGGCGCAAGATGTCGTTCCAGTACGCGGTGGACAGCCTGCCCAGCGGACTCGGCGATGATCCGATCTCGGTGATCATCGCGATCCCGTTCCTGCTCTTGTTCGCGGTCCTGTTCTGCGCTGCAGCGGCGGAGCTCGCGGTGCAGATCGTGCTGCTGCCGATGGTCGTCCTGCTCCGGCTGTGCCACGTGCTGCCGTGGTCGGTGGAGCTGGTCCGGCCGAACGCGGTCGAGCCCCCGGCGCTGATCCGCGGCATGGTCGCATCGGTGCACAAGCGGCAGGCCTTGACCGTCGCCCATGCGCTCCGCATGCCGGTGCCGAGTCTTCGGCAGGAGGTGACCGTCCCGGCGTTCCAGCGGATGTGACGCCGGGTCAGCCGGTCAGCGCAGGGATGGCAAGCAGGACTTGCGCGACTCGGTCGGCGTGGCTCGGACCAGGTGTCCGGGCTGATCGAGTCGGGGGGAGATCGCCCCGCTGCCGATCGATGCGCTGGCCCGCGTGGTGTTCGGCTCGCTGTCGGCGGGCGCGACCGCCATAGCGGCCTCCAGCACGCCGAAGCAGGCCCGCGCGGACATCGGAGCCTGCGTGGAGCGAGTCCTGCAGGGCCTGCGCACCCGCTGACGGGGTGGTGGCCGGCGGTCGCACTAGCCTCGAGATCGTGACTGCTGAGAACTTCAAGTTGCGGATCTTCACCGAGCCCCAGCAGGGCGCGACCTACGACGACCTGCTGCGGGTCGCCAAGCATGCGGAAGCGACCGGCTACGACGCGTTCTTCCGCTCCGACCACTACCTGAAGATGGGTTCGGTGACCGGCGAGCCCGGCCCGACCGACGCCTGGGTGACGCTGGCCGGCCTGGCCCGCGAGACCAGCCGGCTGCGGCTGGGCACGCTGATGACCGCCGGCACCTTCCGGCTGCCCGGCCCGCTGGCGATCGCCGTGGCGCAGGTGGACCAGATGTCCGGCGGGCGCATCGAGCTCGGCCTCGGCAGCGGCTGGTACGAGGAGGAGCACGCCGCCTACGGCATCCCGTTCCCCTCGCTCAAGGAGCGCTTCGACCGCTACGCCGAGCAGCTGGAGATCATCACCGGGCTGTGGGGCACCCCGGCCGGTGAGCACTTCCACTTCGACGGCAAGCACTACCAGCTGGCCGAATCGCCCGCGCTGCCCAAGCCGGTGCAGCAGCCGCGGCCGCCGGTGCTGATCGGCGGGATGGGCAAGAAGCGCACTCCGGCGCTTGCCGCGCGCTTCGCCGACGAGTTCAACCTGCCGTTCGCCGACGTCGACACGGCTGCCGCGCAGTTCGAGCGGGTCGGCAAGGCGTGCGAGGAGATCGGCCGCGACGCCGGTGAGATCGTGCGGTCGGCCGCGTTGGTGATGTGCGTGGGCAAGGATGAGGCGGAGATCGCCCGCCGGGCCGAGGCCATCGGCCGCGATGTCGAGGAGCTGCGGCTCAACGGCCTGGCCGGTACCCCGGCGGAGGCGGTCGACAAGATCGGCGCCTGGCGCGAGCGCACCGGAATCACCCGCCTGTACCTGCAGGTGCTGGACCTCTCCGACCTGGACCACCTCGACCTGGTCGCCAGCGAGATCGCACCCCAGCTCTGAGCGTCGGGGTCAGTTTTGCCTAAAACTGTCGCGGGTTCCGGGCGCGGAACGTCCGGTCGGTTTTAGGCAAAACTGCCACTCGGCACGACGCAGCGAGGAGTGGGTGAACGGCCTGTCGGCTTTTGCGGCAGGCCGTTCACCCTCCGTCAGGTGTGGAGTTGGCCTGCGATGTCGGAGGCTGCGGTGAGCAGGATCAGGGCTGGGATCGTCGCTCGGGGGCGGAGGCGGTAGGTGCCTCGCTTGTCCTGCTCGACCAGGCCGCAGCCGGTCAGGCTCTTGAGGTGGTGGTAGAGCTGGCCGGTCGAGCTCAGGTCTGCCGCTTCTTGCAGGGCAGCGGTTTGCTGGGCGCCTGACTGGGCGAGCAGCCGCACGATCGCGGCGCGGGCCGGGTGGCCGAGGGCGGCGAGCACCTCGGTGCGCGGGCCGTCGGCCATGTCGAGGACCCAGGCCGGGTCGGCGCTGATGCGCCACTCCAGTTCGGCCGGTTCGACCAGGCTGCCCTGGTACTGCACGATCGAACCGCTGGGCTCGACAGGTTCGGTGCGCTGCACGCCTTCCAGGGCCGCGACGCGTTGTTCGAGCGCTTCAAGCCGCTGCTGCAAGTCCTCCGCCACCGGATGAGCTTCCCTCAGCCCTCCAGCGCCCGCGCAAGCCGGTCCCGCCATTCCGATTGCTGCATCGCCAGCAGCAGCGGCAGGCCGGGATCGCCGCTGCCGACCTGGTCCAGCGAGATGGCGCCGTGCGCGAGCAGGGCGCCGGAAGCGGTGGTGCCGTCCGCGCGGCGGACGGTGAGCCCGCAGGTCAGAACGCCGGGCAGGTTGCCGCCCTTCATGCCGATCCCGACGACTCCCGGCGGCAGGTGAGCGCTGAGCGGTGCTTCGAGATGGGTGCGCGCCATCGCTGCGGCCTCGCTCGGGGAGGTGGCGATGGCGCGGTGCAGCGAGGCGAGTCGTGTTGCGGTCGCCGACATCGTCCGGTCGGCCCAGGCGGTCTGCTGCTGGTACGGGGGCAGGCCGTCCTGCATGAGCTTGTCCAGCACATGTTTGCGCAGGTCGGCGTCAGTGCTGAAGCGGCGCTCCAGCTGGTAGCCCCAGGCTCGGCGGGCCGGGACGGGTAGCTGGGCGGGTGGGGCGAACTCCGGCAGCAGGAACAGGTACTCCGCGCACATCGAGCGGATGTCGGGTCGCTGCCAGCCGCCCGCTGCCGCAACCTCGTGCAGAGCGGCCTCGCCGAGGCGGGAGCGGATGAAGTCCGGGGCCGCGGAGTCGCTGAACCTGATCATCGCCGAGGCCATGTCGTCGAGCGCCACCCGGTGTTCGGGATCCGCCGCGTACAAGCCGGTCGAGTCGGTGGGGATGTTCAGGTGTTTGAGGGCGTTCGCGTGCGCGAGACCGTCGGTCGGCAGGTAGAAGCGCTCCCAGTCGCCGACGCGGATCTGCTCCGCAGGATTCAGGCGGCCTTCGGCGACGGCGGTGGCGTAGGCGGCGAGGTGGACGACCTTGATCGCCGAGGCGAGCGGCTGCGCAGCGTCCGGGCGGTGCAGCAGCTGGTTTCCGCGGCCGTCGTCGAGGACCAGGCCGAGCTGGTCGCGGTGCGCGCTGATCCAGGTCAGCCAGCCCTCCGGAGTCGCCAGGTCCGGCGCGGGTTCGGCCAGCGCGCTGGGCGCGACGAACAGCAACGGTGTCGCCGCTGCGGTGGTGGCGAGCAAGCGGCGGCGGGACAGCAACATGGTCCACTCCTCTAGTAGTCCGTAATTCCGGAATACTAGAGGAGTGGAGTGTTAGTAGATCAGCGCAGGCTCGGGTCCAGCGAGAGCGTCACACCGGCCGCGGCGGCTTCCGGGCGCGGGATGTCCCGCTCGGCGATCGGCAGCCGACCGTCCAGCGCGTCCAGCACGCCCTGCTGGACCAGGTCGAACGCCTCGGAGGTCGGCACGTCCCGGCCGAGCTCGGCCGACAGCGAGGTGGTGCCCGCGTCGCTGATCCCGCACGGCACGATCCGGTCGAACGAGCTCAGATCGGCGTTGCAGTTCAGCTCCAGGCCGTGCATCGTGATGCCGCGCTGCACCCGGATGCCGATCGCCGCGATCTTGCGCTCCGGTCGGCCGTCGCCGGCGGGCAGCCACACCCCGCTGCGACCCTCGACCCGGCCCGCGTGCAGACCGAACTGGTCGCACACCCAGATCAGGCCCTGCTCGATCCGCCGCACGTAGTCGACCACGTCGATCGGGTCGGTCAGCTTCAGGATCGGGTAGCCGACGATCTGCCCCGGACCATGCCAGGTGATCTTGCCGCCGCGGTCGACGTCGATCACCGGGGTGCCATCGGTCGGGCGGTCCTCCGGCGAGGTGCGCTTGCCCGCGGTGTAGACCGACGGGTGCTCCAGCAGCAGCATGGCGTCCGGGTTCCGCCCCTCGTCCCGGCCCGTCGCCAGCTCGCGCTGCAGGTCCCAGGCGGAGAGGTAATCGATGGTTCCCAGATGGCGCACTTCAACGGGGTCCGAAGAGGCGCGGCACGAAGAATTCGCACGACTCACGCGCGACAGGCTACGCCTGCCGGAACCGGACTTCACCCGAAGGTTCCGGTGAGCCGGAACCGCCTGGTGCTACCCGACAACAGCGGCCAGGGCCGAGTTGATCGACGGGTGCTGGAAGGTGAAACCGTGCGACTCCAGCACGGTCGGCACGGCTCGTTGCCCCTTCAGCGCCTCATCGGCGAATTCGCCGAGCACGATGCGCAACGCGAAGGACGGCACGACCCACGGCGCGGGGCGGCCGAGTGCTTCGGCGAATGCCTTGGTGAACTCCGCGTTGGTCACCGGTGCTGGTCCGGTGAGGTTGACCGGACCGGAGATCTCGGGGTTCTCCAGCACGAACTTGATCGCGGCGACCTCGTCGTCCAGCGAGATCCACGGCATGTACTGGGTGCCGGGGCCCAACCGACCGCCGAGCATCAGCGAGAACACCGACCGCAGCGGTCCGAGCAGCCCTCCGGACGGTGAAAGCACCAGACCGGTGCGCAGCAGCACCACCCTGACCCCAGCGTTCGAGGCCGGTTCGGTTGCCGCCTCCCAACGCTGGCACATCTTGGCGAGGAAGTCGTCGCCCGGCGGGGTCGTCTCGGTCACCGGCTTCGGGCCCGCGTCGCCGTAATAGCCCACCGCCGAGCCGTTGACCAGTACCGGAACCCCGGCCTCGGCCACCTCTTCGGCGAGCACCTCGGTCGGGCGGAGGCGGGAACGCACCAGCAGCCGCTTGCGCTCCGGCGTCCACCGCTTGTCACCGACGCCCGCGCCGCACAAGTTCACCACCGCGTCCGCGCCTTCCAGCGCATCGGCGTCCAGCTTCCCGGTCTCGGGATCCCAGCCCCGCTCGTCCGGAGCGGTGGGCAGGCGCCGCACCAACCGGACCACCTCGTGATCCGCTGCCCGCAACCCGGCGACCAGGGAAGTGCCGATCAAGCCGGACGAACCGGCAACAACCACCCGCATACCGCGAATCGTCCCGCACTCCCAAGCCCGAAGCGAGCGGTTCGGGACAGGTCCACTCAGCGTGTTTTCAAACCTGGTTTTGGTCGTTGTTTTGAAACGCCGGAGGCGTTCAGCCCACCCTCGCAGCTTGCACCGCCGCGGGGTCTCAGCGTTCGTCCTGGCGAGGACGGCCCAACTGCCGTGCATTGGCCCTGCATCAAGTTGGGCACCCGGAGTCCAGGTGGACGCTGAGGTTCCGCCACTCGCACCGATATGCAAAACGGGTTAATACAGATCAGAACGACGAACGGCCGCCCACCGTGTGGTGAGCGGCCGTTCGTTCTAGGTGGCTCAGAGGCCGAGGTCGGCCTCGAAGGCGCCCTCTTCCAGACGCTGCTTCAGCGTGGTCAGGAAGCGGGCGGCGTCCGCACCGTCCACCAGGCGGTGGTCGTAGGACAGCGCCAGGTAGGCCATCGAGCGGATCGCGATGGTGTCGCCGCCGTTCTCGTCGGCGACCACGACCGGGCGCTTGACGACCGAACCGGTGCCGAGCATGCCCACCTGCGGCGGGTTCAGGATCGGCGTGTCGAACAGCGCGCCGCGGCTACCCGTGTTGGTGATGGTGAAGGTGCCACCGGACAGCTCGTCGGGCTTGATCTTGTTGTTGCGGGTCCGCGCCGCCAGGTCGGCGATCTTGCGGGCCAGCCCACCGAGGTTGAGGTCACCGGCGTCGTGGATCACCGGCGAGACCAGGCCGCGCTCGGTGTCCACCGCGACCGAGAGGTGCTCGGCGCCGTGGTAGGTGACTTCCTTGGTGTCGTCGTTGATCGCGGCGTTCAGCTTCGGGTGCAGCTTCAGAGCCTCGGCCGCCGCCTTCGCGAAGAACGGCAGGAACGACAGCTTGACGCCCTCGGCGGCCTCGAAGTTGGCCTTGGCGCGCTCACGCAGCCGGGCGATGCGGGTCACGTCGACCTCGATCACCGTGGTCAGCTGCGCAGCGGTCTGCAGCGACTCCACCATGCGGCGGGCCAGCAGCTGCCGCAGGCGCGACATCTTCTGCGTGGTGCCGCGCAGCGCCAGGGCTTCCTCAGACGGCTCCACCAGCGAAGCGCTCGGCGCGGCGGCCGGAGCAGCCGCGTGGGCCGGGGCGGACGTCTTGGCATCGATGGCGGCCTGGACGTCCTGCTTGCGAATCCGTCCGCCGACACCGCTGCCCTTGATCGCGGACAGGTCGATGCCGTGCTCGTTGGCCAGCTTGCGCACCAGCGGCGTCACGTACGGCGCGGCGCCGGACGGCGCTGCCTCGGCGGGAGCCGGAGCAGCCGGAACCGGGGCAGCCGGAGCCGGAGCAGCCGGAGCGGGCGCCGGAGGCGCGGGCGGGGCGACCGGAGCCGGGGCCGGGGCCGCGGGAGCGGGAGCGGCGGGAGCCGCGGCCGCGGAGCCGATGACGGCGAGCTTGGCGCCGACCTCGATGGTGTCGTCCTCGTTCGCGGTGATCTCCAGCAGGGTGCCGGCCACCGGGGACGGGATCTCGGTGTCGACCTTGTCGGTGGAGACCTCGAGCAGCGGCTCGTCGACGTCGACGCTCTCGCCGACCTGCTTGAGCCACCGGGTCACGGTGCCCTCAGCGACGCTCTCGCCGAGCGCGGGCATGTTCACGTCGGTGCCCTGCGCACCACCGGCCGGGGCAGCGGGGGCAGCCGGAGCGGCGGGGGCCGGGGCAGCCGGAGCGGGCTGCTCGGCGGCTGGGGCGGCAGGCGCCGGGGCGGCGGCCGGGGCCTCGCCGGCGGCACCGATCACGGCGAGCTCGGCGCCGATCTCAACGGTGTCGTCCTCCTGGGCGACGATGCGCTGCAGCACGCCGGCGGCGGGGGACGGGATCTCGGTGTCGACCTTGTCGGTGGAGACCTCGAGCAGGGGTTCGTCGACCTCGACGGTCTCGCCCTCCTGCTTGAGCCACCGGGTGATCGTTCCTTCGCTGACGCTCTCGCCGAGTGCCGGCATCTGAACGGAGAAGGCCATCTGTTGCTGACTCCTCGTTGTGTGGCGGGGTGCTTGGCTGACTGTGGACCGACGTCAGCCGTGCACGTGCAGCGGCTTGCCGGCCAGGGCGAGGTGCGCCTCGCCCAGGGCTTCGGTCTGGGACGGGTGGGCGTGCACCAGCGGAGCGACGTCCTCCGGCAGCGCTTCCCAGTTGTAGATCAGCTGCGCCTCGCCGATGAGCTCACCGACTCGGTCGCCGACCAGGTGCAGGCCGACGACGGGGCCGTCGGTCGCGCGGACCAGCTTGACCGCGCCTTGGGTCTTGAGGATCTGGCTCTTGCCGTTGCCGGCCAGGTCGTAGGTGAAGGTCTCCACCGAGCCGTACTGGTCCTTGGCGGCGGCCTCGCTCAGACCCACCGAGGCGACCTCGGGGTGGCAGTAGGTCACGCGCGGGATGCCGGACTCGTCGATCGGCTGCGGGTTGAGGCCCGCGATGTCCTCGGCGATGAAGATGCCCTGCTGGAAACCACGGTGCGCCAGCTGCAGGCCGGGCACGATGTCGCCGACCGCGTAGACGCCCGGCAGGTTGGTGCGCAGGCGCTCGTCGGTGGGGACGAAGCCGCGCTCCATGTGCACGCCAGCGGCCTCGAAACCGTGACCGGCGGTGTTCGGGCCGCGGCCGACGGCGACCAGCAGCAGGTCGGCGTCGTGGGTCTCGCCGTTCTCCAGGCTGACCGAGACGCCGGAGTCGGTCTGGGTGGCGCCGGTGAACTTCACGCCGGTCTTGAACTTGATGCCGCGCTTGCGGAAGGCGCGCTCCAGGCGCTTGGAGATGAACTCGTCCTCGTTGGGCACCAGGTGCGGCAGGGCCTCGACGACGGTCACCTCGGCGCCGAACGAACGCCAGACGCTGGCGAACTCCACGCCGATCACGCCGCCGCCCAGCACCACGACCTTGTTCGGGATGTGGTCCAGGTTCAGCGCCTGCTCGCTGGCGATGACCCGCCCGCCGAGCTCCAGGCCGGGCAGCGTCTTGGAGTAGGAACCGGTGGCCAGCACCACGTTCTTGCCGGTGTAGCGGGTGCCGTTCACCTCGACGGTCTTGGCGTCGACCAGCGTGCCAGCGCCCTCGACCATCGTCACCTTGTGCGCCTTGGCCAGCCCCTGCAGGCCCTTGTACAGGCCGGCGACGATGCCGTCCTTGTACTTGTTGACGCCGTCGATGTCGATGCCCTCGAAGGCGGTCTTCACCCCGAACTGGTCGGCATCGCGGGCCGAATCGGCGACCTCCGCCGCGTGGAGCAGCGCCTTGGTCGGGATGCAGCCTCGGTGCAGGCAGGTCCCACCGAGCTTGTCCTTTTCGACCAGGATGACGGACAGGCCTAGCTCGGCTGCGCGGAAGGCGCAGGCGTAGCCGCCCGAACCGCCACCGAGAATGACTAGATCGGCGGACGTGTCGGTCACTTCGCTCTCCTCGACAGGCTTCGTTGACTCGCTGACAGCACTTCACCGGACCGGATGGTCACGAGCACCTGCAAACCATCTTGTCACCACACGACACGCCTACGCGACGTGGGCCGGGTGATATGGGCTGCAGCGCCGGAGATCACAGTGGATGATGGGGGATTTTCACGCCTGCTCCACTTCGTGGTGGCACCATCGGTTACAGGCTGCAGTCCCGTCCCCGACTGGAAGCGAGGTGTGGTGGGTCTCTTCGACCGGTTCCGCAGGCGGCGCGCCGGAGTGGTGCGCGGGGCGAACTCGGCCGATGCGGAGCACCTGATCAGCTGGACCGAGCAGCACCGGGGAGTGGAGGGCTACCTCGAGCCCCGCACCACGGTCACCGAGACGACCCTGATGCTCATCGCCCACGACGGCGAGTGGACCCGGCGCCGGGTGGGCGGCCCGGCCGCGGCGCACCGGCTGACCCGCAAGCTGGGCATCCCGCTGTACGAAGTCGCCAAGATCGGCTACCCCCAGCGAATGCGCGACTACCAGGCCAGACAGCGAATAATCCGCGACCGGAACCGCCGCGCCGCTGATGGCGGCTGAAGATCAGTTCCACTGCGCGAACGAGCTCATCAGTTCGCGATGCGGGTCGTGGGAGTGCAGTTGACCGGGAAGTTCACGGCTTTGGCGATGTAGCAGAGCTCGTGGGCTCGTTCGTGCAGTGCTTCGGCGACGTCGACGCTGGCCCGGTCGGAGACGGTCACCAGCGGAGTCAGCTCGACGGACTCGAACTGGCCGGTGCCGTCCTGGTTCTCGGTGAGGATGCCGCGGGCCTGGTCGTGGTATCCGGTGACCACCACGCCGCTGTCGGCCGCCAGGTGCAGGAACCACAGCATGTGGCACTGCGACAGCGAGGCGACCAGCAGTTCCTCGGGGTTGTAGCGGTCGGCGTCGCCCAGGAACACCGGGTCCGCGGAAGCGTCGATGGCGTCCTTTCCGTCCGCGCGCACCTCGTGGGTGCGCTCGTAGCTGCGGTAGGAGCTGGTGCCCTGGCCGGTGTTGCCGGTCCAGACCACTTCGACCTGGTAGCCGTGCCGGGCCGTCGTCGGCGGGGCCGGTTTCGATTCGGTCATCAACCCATCGTTGCACCGCCGTGGGGTGCAGTGGTGATCCTTTTGCGGCTCACGTCACAAATACGCCACCGACTGGAGTAACGCCGAACGGGCGGCCCGCAGCTCCGAATGGAGGCTGCGGACCGCCCGCGCGGTTGCTCGAACTTAGCCCTGGTCGGCGATGTCCGCCAGCACGGCGGCCAGGGTGCGGACCGGGACACCGGTGCCGCCCTTGGGGGTGTAGCCCCACGGGCCGGAGGAGTTGTAGGACGGGCCTGCGATGTCGATGTGCGCCCACTCCACGCCGTCGGCGACGAACTCCTCGATGAAGATGCCCGCCGCCAGCATCCCGCCCCAGCGGTGCCCGGTGATGTTGGCGAGGTCGGCGAGCTTGGAGTCCAGGTCGCCGCGCAGCTCCTCGGGCAGCGGCATCGGCCAGCCGCCCTCGCCGGCGGCCTGCGACAGCCGCGCCACCCGGTCGCGGAACTGCTCGCTGCCCATCACGCCCGGCGTGCGCTTGCCCAGTGCCACCACCTGCGCACCGGTCAGGGTGGAGGTCTCGATCAGGTAGTCCGGCTCGTCCTCGCAGGCGCGGGTGATCGCGTCGACCAGGATCAACCGGCCCTCGGCGTCGGTGTTGAGCACCTCGACGGTCTTGCCGCCGTACATGGTCAGCACGTCACCGGGGCGGTAGGCGGTGCCCGACGGCATGTTCTCGGCCATCGGCACGGTCGCGGTGATGTCCAGCGGGTAGTTCAACCGGGCCGCCAGCACCATGGTGGCCACCACCGACGCGGCACCGGACATGTCCGAGGTCATCTCGTCCATGCCGGCGGCCGGCTTGATCGAGATGCCGCCGGTGTCGAAGGTGATGCCCTTGCCGACCAGCGCGACCTTCTTGGCGTCCTTCGGGCCCTTGTGCCGCAGGCGCACCAGCCGCGGCGGCCGGGACGAGCCCGAGCCGACGCCGAGGATGCCGCCGAAGCCCTGCTTGCGCAGCGCGTTGTCGTCGAGCACCTCGACCTCCAGGCCGACGGCGCGGCCGAGCTCGGTGGCGCGCTCGGCGAAGGAGGCCGGGAACAGGTCGTTGGGCGGGGTGTTGATCAGATCGCGAGCGGTGTTGACCGCCTCGCCGATCGCGGTGGCGCCCTTCAGAGCGTGCGCGTGACCGTCCGCCTTCGCATCGGCGACCACGAACTCCACTTCGGACACCGGGGCGTCGCCGGAGTTGGACTTGTAACCGGTGAAGGCGTACGCGCCGAGCACGGTGCCCTGCACCGCGGCGGAGAGGTCCACATCGGACAGCGTGGTGGCGGCGCGCTCGACGCCGGTCAGCGAGCGGGCGGCGGCGCCGGAAGCGCGGCGCAGCTGCTCACCGGTCGGGCCGCCGTCGGCGACCTTGCCCAGGCCGGTCGCGATCAGGACCGGGGCACGCAGCTTGCCGCCGGCGGGCAGCTTGACGACCTCATCGGCCTTCCCGGTCGCCCCCAGCGTGGTCAGCACCTGCCGCAGGTCGCCGTCGAAAGCCGCCGCGACCTGGTCGGAGCCGGGCGCGAGCTGCAGGCCGTCGGCGCCCTGCACGGTGCCGACGATGAGTGCGTCCACGGCCAGCTTGGTCACCGCAGTGTCGGTGAGGGAGAGTTTCGGGGTCGTCACGTGTCAATCCTCCGTTGAAGCTGCCGTGTCAGCGTTGGGTCCATTCGCACTCTAGAACGCAACGCGAGGGTGAATCCGACCAGGCGTGCGTCCGTCACCCGAGCCTGGCACCAGAAATCCCCTCCTGGTGCGGTCTCCGGGGCTGTTCTCGCCGGGCGAACACCGAGCGGTGCCGGTTCGGCGGTGAAGATCGATCCCGCGCTCGCCGCCGGCGTCTACCTTGGAACACAGGTCGGCTGTGGTGTCAACCGACAGGCGGCTGCACCAGTAGTCGTTCGTCTGCAAGGGTGGTCGGGTGGCCCAACAGGTTGAATCGAGCGGTCGGCTCGCGTCCGGTTCGGGGGCGGTTCCGCTGACGCTCGGCGGGATGCTCGGCATCGGTGCGTTCGTGGGCCCGGCTCCTGCGGCGGCCGCTGCCGGGGCGTGGTTTCCCCTCGGCCTGCTGATCGCGCTGCTGGCCGCGACCTGTTCGGCATCGGCGACCGCGTACCAGTCGGCCGCGTACCGCGGGCCTGGAGCGGCTTACGCGTGCGTCCGCGGGCAGGTGGGCTTGCTGGCCGCGCGCGTCGGCGCCAGCGCGTACGTGGCCGGGCACATCGCTGCGATTGCCGCGATCGCGCGAGTGCTGGGTGATTTCTTCCTGCCCGCCTCGGCGCCGCTGGTGGCGTCGGTGGCGATCCTGCTCGTGGTGCTCTCGGCGACGGCTGGGTTGCGGATTCGCGGTGCTGCGGCCTGGATCTGGCTCGCGCTGACCGCCGCGGTGCTGGCCCTGGTGGTCGTCACGTGCTTCGCGATCGAACCTGTTCCGCCGCTGCCGACCGGGGCCAGGCCTGCGGATAGCGCGGTGGGCATCACCGGTGCTGCCGGGGTGCTGTTCTTCGCCTTCCTCGGTTTCGAGCGGCTGACCTCTCCGGCGGAGGAGCGCGACCGGGTTTCGTGGGCGGCCCTGAAGCGCGGTGTCGTGATCTCGTTCGTCGCGCTGACCGCAGTGCTCGCGGTGGTGACGGCGGCGCTGGTGCACCAGCTCGGCTGGTCGCGGCTGGCGCTGTCGCCGACCCCGATCCGCGATGTCCTGACCGCATCGGCCGCATCCGAAATCGCGCCGCTGGTCAGCGTCGGGGCTGCGGTGGCGCTGCTGCCGGTGCTGTTGGCCGCGCTGGAGTCCGTCCGGTCGACCTCGTTGGCCCTGGTGCAGGACGGGGATCTGCCCCGCGGGCTGGGACGTCGGAGCGGCTTCGGCACGCCGTACCTGCTGGACGTGGGTGTGGGTGTTGCCGCCGTCGCGGTCGCACTGCTGGTCGAGCCGGTGACGGCGATGGCCTTCGCCGCGTGCAGCCTGCTCGTGCACTACGCCTTCGCCAACGCCGGGGCGCGATTGCTGCTGGTCGACGTGGGTGGCTGGCCGATGCGCGCGGCCTGCCTTGGCATGGGGTTGTCCGTCGTCCTGGCGATGAGCATGCCGATTTCTGCGATGCTTGCGACGCTTGTTGTCGGTTTTATCGGTCCGTTGGTGACGGGAGGCGTGTCCCGTCGCTGGAGATGAGGCGGGTCATGCTCAACGCGAGTGCAGGCAACCTTTCCCTGAAACCAATCGAACCGCCGATCTGGCTGCCCGGCGAGGAAGCGCTCTACAGCTTCTGGCGCCTGGACGGCTCCCTCGGCACCGTCCACCCGGCACGGGTGGTCGAGGACGACGGCGACCAGCTGCTGTGCTGGGTCGTGGACGGCACCCCGATCCGGACCACGACCTCGCCGGACGGCCGTTCGCCGCGCGAGATGCCGCTGTTCGAACGCTTCAACGGGCCGCGGGTTCCGGCTCCGTCCACCTGGCACGGCACCAACACCCTGCGCCTGGTCTACGACCACCGCTGGGTGTCGGTGTGGTGGTTCTTCGAACCCGACGGGACCTTCCGGAACTGGTACGTCAACCTCGAGGTGCCCTTGGGGCGCGACGAGTTCGGCGTGCGGCGGGTGGACGGAGTGCTGGACGTCGAGGTGTTCCCGGGCGGGAAGTGGTCCTGGAAGGACGAGGGCGAACTCGCGGCCGCGATGGCGGCCGGCCGGTTCGACCGCTGGCACCTCAAGCAGCTGCGGACCGAGGGGGAGCGCATGATCGAGCTCGCCGAGGCGCAGCTGTTCCCGTTCGACGGCACCTATTGCGACGCCCAGCCCGATCCGAAGTGGTCGCCACCGTCCTTGCCGGATGGACTGCTCGAGGACTGACCGTCAGGACGGGGAGGCAGCCGCGACGAACAGCAGCACGGTGACCAGGGCGACCAGGGCGCCGATCCCGATGACCGAACCGCCGCGCAGGTCCTTCGGGAAGAAGCTCTGGTGCTTTTTGCGCCACCAGAACGCCCAACCGGCGGCGAGACCCAGACCCAGGACGACCCCGAAAGCGCTCATCCAGGCGTAGCAGAGCGCCACGAGCACGCCGCCGCCCAGTGGCATCAAAGCCGCCAGGGTGGCGGCTAGCGCGTCCTGCGACGCGGTGGTGGGGACCGGAGCGGAGGCCTGCTGGTTCATGAACACATCATAGAGCCCGGAACGCCGGTTTTCAGAAGCCTCCGGATGACGCTCGGTGGCATCCGCTCAGCGGTGCGTGATCAAGCCTCGATTACTTGGACGACCAACTTTAGGCGATCGGGTTTTCACTGTTCGAGGCGGCGCGATACGGTACGCGCATGACTGAAGCGCTGTCTTTCTCCCGGACCAACAACCCGCAACCGGTCAGCGACGAGCGCCGCGCAGAGGTAATGGCGAATCCGGGTTTCGGACGGCACTTCACCGACCACATGGTGACCATCCGCTGGACTGATGACCGCGGTTGGCACGACGCCCGAGTCGAGCCCTACCACTCGCTCGAACTCGACCCGGCGACCTCCGTGCTGCACTACGCGCAGGCGATCTTCGAAGGCCTCAAGGCCTACCGCCAGCCCGACGGCTCGATCGCCGCGTTCCGGCCGGACGCCAACGCTCGGCGGTTCCAGGACTCCGCGAAGCGGATCGCGATGGCCCAGCTGCCCGAGGAGCTGTTCGTCGAGTCGCTGCGCGAGCTGATCGCGGTGGACGGGGCGTGGGTGCCCAGCGCCGAGGAGAGCTCGCTCTACCTGCGGCCGTTCATGATCTCCACCGAGGTCGGCCTGGGCGTCAACAACCCGGCCAACGCCTACCTCTACGTCCTGATCGCCTCGCCGTCCGGCTCGTACTTCTCCGGCGGCATCAAGCCGGTCACCGTGTGGCTGAGCCACGAGTACGTGCGCGCGGCTCCCGGCGGCACCGGTGCGGCCAAGTTCGCGGGCAACTACGCCGCGTCCTTCGCCGCGCAGGCCGAAGCCGTGAAGCAGGGCTGCGACCAGGTTGTGTGGCTCGACGCGTGCGAGCGGCACGTGGTTGAGGAGATGGGCGGCATGAACCTGTTCTTCGTGCTCGGCTCCGGCTCCGACGCCCGCCTGGTGACCCCCGAGCTCAGCGGCAGCCTGCTGCCCGGCGTGACCCGCTCGTCGCTGCTGGAACTGGGCCGCGAGCTCGGCATGCAGGTCGAGGAGCGCAAGGTGACGGTCGAGGAGTGGGAGAAGAAGGCCGCGACCGGTGAGCTCACCGAGGTCTTCGCGTGCGGCACTGCAGCGGTGATCACCCCGGTCGGCCACGTCAAGCACCGCGATGGCGAGTTCACCATCGCCGATGGCCAGCCGGGCGAGTTCACGATGCGTCTCCGCGAGCGTCTCACCGGCATCCAGCACGGCACCGTCGAGGACACTCACGGCTGGATGACCAAGCTGGGCTGATCCGTTCCGGACTCGGTCCTGTTGGGCCACGAGGGGGCACAGTTTCAATTGAAACTGTGCCCCCTCGGTGTGTCCGGCGCCCGACACGCCGACGAATGGGGACAACTGGCCCGGCCTGGGGAGAACTTCCGACCCCGGACGGCTGCTCGGCGGGCTAGGCGAGGGTGGCGCCGATGAGGACGATCGTGGTGGCCAGTTCGGAGGATGCGCCGAGGACGTCTCCGGTGATTCCGCCGAAGCGGCGTTGGACGTGGTGGTTGAAGGCGACGAGCAGGGCCGCTGCCGCCACGACTGCGATCGCTGCGTGCCAGTTGAAGGCGACGGCGGCGACGGCGACGAGGAGCAGCCACCAGGTTGCGACCAGCCAGGTCGGTTGGCTGCCCGCGACCAGGGCACCCATGCCCTCCGGACGGGCTGAGGGGACCCCGCGGCGGCAGCACAGGACGAAACCCGCTCGGCCGACCGCGCACGCCAGGACGAGCACCAGCGGGTTGTACGCCAGTTCGGCCAGGCTGACCGCCTGGATGCCCAGGACCAGGATCAGCGCCACCACCGCGAACGGTCCGGCACCGCCGTCGCGCATCACGTTCAGCGCGCGCTCCGGCGGTCCGTAGCAGCCGAGACCGTCCACCGTGTCGGCCAGGCCGTCCACGTGCATGCCTCTGGTGACCAGCACCAACACCGCCACGGCCAGCAGTCCGGACAGGAGCGGGGGAGCGCCGAGCTCGGTCAGGCCCCAGAGCGCGAGGGCGCCGAAACCTCCCACCAGCGCACCGACCAGCGGTGCGAACGCGATCGCCTGACGGCAGGTGGCGTCGTCGACGCGGCGCGCCGGGAGCGGCAGCACGCTCAGCCACGAGACCGCCAGGCGGAGGCCGTCCAGGGTCACGGCTTCGGGCCGGTGGCCTCGGCTTCGGTCGGGCCGCCGACACCGGCTTCGGCGAAGGTCGCCATCTCGCCGAGCACCCGTGTCGCGGCGATCAGGATCGGCAGCGCGGTCACTGCCCCGGAGCCCTCGCCGAGCCGCATCTGCATGTCGATCACCGGGGTCAGGTCGAGGTGGTCGAGCACCAGCGGCCCACCCGGTTCGGCGGAGCGGTGCCCGGCCAGCCACCACTGGCGCGCGCCCGGCGCGAGTTCCTCGGCGACCAGTGCCGCCGCGCCCACCACGACCCCGTCCAGCAGCACGGGAGTGCGGCGGACCGCGGCCTGGGCGAGGAATCCGGTCAGCGCGGCGATGTCGGCACCGGCCGACGTGCGCAGCAGTGCGACCGGGTCGTTGAGCACCTTGCGGGCCCTGCGCAGCGCGTCGCGGATCGCCGCGGTCTTGCGCATCCAGGCGTTGTCGTCGATGCCGGTGCCGCGGCCGACGACCGCCACCGGCTCGGTCCCGGTGAGCACCGAGATCAGCACCGCGGCCGGCGTGGTGTTGCCGATCCCCATGTCCCCGGCGATGAGCAGGTCGGCCCCGGAGTCGATCTCCTCGTCGGCGATGGCGCGTCCGGCTTCGAGCGCGGAGCGCACCTCGGCGTCGGTCAGGGCGTCCTCGCGGTCGATCGCACCGGATCCGCGGCGCACCTTGCGCGCGCTGACCACCGGCGGGGTGTCGGTGTTGACGGCCATGTCCACGACCCGCACGGTCGCCCCGGCGCTGTTGGCGAGCACGTTCACCGCGGCGCCGCCGGCCAGGAAGTTCGCGACCATCTGGCCGGTCACCTCGCTGGGGTAGGCGGACACGCCGTGCCCGGCGATGCCGTGATCACCGGCGAAGACGACCACTCGCGGCCGGGTGAACGGCCGGGGCGGGCAGAGCCCCTGCCGAGCGGCGACCCAGACACCGAGCTCCTCCAGCCGACCCAGCGAGCCGATCGGCTTGGTCAGCTGCTCGTGCCGGGCGACTGCCTGCCGCTGTGCCTGCTCGTCGGGGGCCGGCACCGTCGGGAAGCTGATCTCATTCTGGTCGGTGGACAAGCGAACCTCCGTGTCGATTCAGCGCAGCCGGAGCGGAAGACCGGCGACGAGCAGGACGACCTCGTCGCACACCTCGGCCAGCCGGGCGTTGAGCGCGCCGAGCTCGTCGCGGAACAGCCTCCCAGACCGGGTGGCCGGAACGATGCCCAGCCCGACCTCGGCGGAAACGAGCACCAGTCGCCCAGCACAACCGGTGACGGCGTCGACGAACTCATCGCACCGCGCGGCCACGACCTCCAGCGCAGCGGGATCCCGCTCCCAAGCCCCGGCGTCGTCGAGCACACCGGTCAACCAGGTGGCCAGGTCGTCCACGAGCACGGACGCACCAGCGGGAACACCGGTCAGAACCCGGCACAACGAGCCGGTGTCCGGAGCTTCGACGGTCCGCCAGCCAGCGGGCCGCCGAGCGACGTGGGCGGCGATCCGCTCGTCCCACTCGCGGTCACCGGCAACCCGCCGAGCGGTGGCCACGTAGGTGACCACCTCATCGGCGCGGACCAAACCCTCGGCATGAGCGGACTTCCCAGAACGAGCCCCACCAAGCACCAACGCGCGCACTGCGGTCTCCGGTCAGCCGAGCTTGGCGATGTCCTTGGGAGTGTAGCGGGGGCGCGGGACGCGGAGCTTGCGGATCTGCATCGCGCGGGTGAAGGCGTACCAGCCCAGGGAGAAGGACTTGTCCTGCGAGTCCGGGAACTTCGCGCGGACCCGCTTGTTGATGTAGCGGCCGAGCAGGGTGCCCTCGACGACCATCATCACCAGCAGGGCCATGCAGAACAGGGTCGCGTACTGCTGGATCAGCAGGTTCTGCGACAGGGTGCTGACGAACACGATCAGCACCAGCGGCATGAACAGGCCCATCAGGTGGCGGCGGGTGTCCACCAGGTCGCGGACGTAGGCGCGCACCGGGCCCTTGTCGCGGGGCATCAGGTAGCGGTCGTCGCCCTGCATCATCCGCTCGCGGCGTTCACGGGTCGCCTGGCGGCGTTCCTCCTTGTTGCCGCGGGCGCGCTTGATGGCCTCGCGCTGCGTCTTCGGCGGCGGCGGGACCGGGCCGCGCCGCTTGCCCTCGGCTTCCCGGCGCTTCGGCGTGGGGCGGCCCTTCTTGGGCGTGTGGTTGGGGGCATGCTCCGCCGCGGACTGGGCAGTCTCGTTCTCGGACTCCGGGTTGGCGGCCTGCTCAGCGCTGTTGCGACGAAGGAACCTCACTCCAACAGGGTATTCGACGCCACTCAGCGTTGTTGCAGCAGACCGTGCGAAAGGTCCACTTTTCGGGGGCCCTCCGGAGTGAAGACCGCCACCTGCCAGTCCGAAGCCACGTCATACCAGCTCGGCGTGCGGCTGTGCCACCATGGACGGTGAACACGTCCCCGGGGCAGCCCGCGGGAATAGGCCGGTCCGGCTGGCGGTTGCACCACACGCCGGAATCGGACAGAGCGAGACCTCAAGGGAGAGTCCATGACCGCCCCGAACAGCACGACCGAGAGCGAGGCGCCCGCCCACGGTGTCACGCTGACCGACGCGGCGGCCCAGAAGGCCAAGGCCCTGCTGGACCAGGAGGGCCGCGACGACATGCACCTGCGCATAGCCGTCCAGCCCGGTGGCTGCGCGGGGTTGCGCTACCAGCTCTTCTTCGACGAGCGCACCCTCGACGGTGACGCGCGCCGGGACTTCGAGGGCCTGGGCGTCGTCGTCGACCGGATGAGCGCCCCGTACCTGCAGGGCGCGACGATCGACTTCGTCGACTCCATCGAGAAGCAGGGCTTCACGATCGACAACCCGAACGCGGGCGGGTCGTGCGCCTGCGGCGACTCGTTCCACTGACCGAGCGAGCCGATCTGGCACGAGGCCGGTACCCCGCGGGGTGCCGGCCTCTTCGCCGTTCCGGGTCCCGTGGGATTTACAGTTTCAATTGAAACTGTAAATCCCGCCCACGACGGATCACAGTTTCAATTGAAACTGTGGTTTGGGTGCCGCTGGGCCCGGTGTGGTCGGAGGGCGGTCAGGTGGGGTCCGGAAGGCCGGTGAGGTAGGCCTGGACCGACTCGAGGAAGGCGGTGCGGTCGACCTCGGACGGTTCGGTGGCGTCGATCGCGTTGCGCAGGGCTGGGTAGTCCTCGCCCAGGGGTTGGTCGAAGGTCGGGGAAAACGGGGCGAAAATCGAGCCCAGGACCACGTAGTCGATGCCGAGCGCCACGCGCAGCGCCGCCGCCGGTGCGAAACCCGCCTCTACGAGCATCGTGACGACGTCCTCGTAGGCCTGGCGAGATTCGGCGATGGTCACCGCGCGGCGGGCGATGATCCCCACCGCGTTGGGGTGCTTGGCGAACGCCTCGTGGTACGTGCGGGCCCACTCCAGCAGGCCGCCACGCCAGTCCGCGGCGTGCAGTTCCAGGGCCGGGATGTCGGCGGTGATGATCTCGGTGATCAGCTCGAGGATGTCGTCCTTGCCGTCGACGTGCGAGTACAGCGACGGCGCCTGGATGCCGAGCTTGGCCGCGCCGCTCTGGTGGCGCGACTGCGCGGGACGTGGGTGGCCCGGGCGGGCACGTCCAGCTGGGACGGCTCGGCACCGTCCTGAACTTCGGACCGTGGTGGCGCCGTGGTGCCTGCCGGGGACGGTCGACGACACCCTGGAGATCGTCCAGGACCTGCGGAACCGGCCCGGGCGGATGTGACGCACCGGCGCGATCAAGGTGGGCAGACCTCGCGGTGTTCGACGGCGACCCGCTGACCTGCGCCCCGGAGGACCTGCCGGAACCGCCGGTGGCCTGCACGATCGTCGACGGGCGGATCGTCCACGAAGCACCCTGGTTCGTGAGCGGCGATGGTCGTGAGCGCAACCATCGCCGCTCAGAGGCTTCAGCCAGCGGTGACGACCCGGATGATTTCGGGGCCGAGGATGACCTCGTCGCCTTCGGTGATCTGCTTGCCGCGGCGGGTTTCCACCGCGCCGTTGACCTTGACCAGGCCCTCTTCGAGGACCTCCTTCGCCTCCGCGCCGTCCTCGACCAGGCCCGCCAGCTTCAGCAGCTGTCCGAGCCGGATCATGTCGTCCCGGATCTCCACATCGCGCATGCGCCCATTGTCCGCCGTCGCGCGCGGCAGCCGGGCGCCCCCGGCGGCGGTACCCTCGGTGCGCGTGCGCTCACCTGCTGCGACACCTGGGAGGTTGTCGTGCCCGTCGCCGTCACCGGCAGCATCGCCACCGATCACCTGATGCACTTCCCCGGCCGGTTCACCGACCAGCTCGTCGCCGACAACCTGGCGCAGGTCTCGCTGAGCTTCCTGGTCGACGACCTCGTGGTGCGGCGGGGCGGGGCCGCGGCCAACATCGCCTTCGCGCTGGGCTTGCTGGGGCAGCGGCCGGTGCTGATCGGCGCGGTTGGTGACGACTTCGCCGACTACCGCTCCTGGTTGGAGCGCAACGGCGTGGACTGCTCGGGCGTGCGCGTCTCGGAGGTCGCGCACACCGCGCGGTTCGTGTGCACCACCGACGAGGAGTTCAACCAGATCGCCTCCTTCTACGCCGGGGCGATGGCCGAGGCCCGTAACGTCGAGCTGGCGCCGGTGCTCGCGCGCACCGCCGTCGACCTGGTGCTGATCAGCCCGAACGATCCGCTGGCGATGCTGCGGCACGCCGACGAGTGCCGTCAACGCGGCTACCCGTTCGCCAGCGACCCGTCGCAGCAGCTGGCCCGGCTCGACGGCGAGCAGGTGCGGCGGGTGGTCGACGGGGCGGAGTACCTGTTCACCAACAAGTACGAGTGGGGTCTGCTGCTGCAGAAGACCGGGTGGACCGAGTCCGACGTGCGAGACCGGGTCGGCGTCCGGATCACCACGCTCGGCGCGTCGGGTGCGGAGGTCGTGGGCCGCGACGGCGAACGGTCGCTGGTGCCGGCGGTTCCGGACCGCGGCCGGGTCGATCCGACCGGGGTGGGCGACGGGTTCCGGGCGGGCTTTCTCGCTGGTGTCCAAACTGGACTGTCGTGGGAGCGTTCCGCGCAGTTGGGATCGTTGATCGCGGTGCACGTCCTGGAGGTGACCGGGACGCAGGAGTGGACCCTGGACCACGGGCGATCGCTGCGGCGCTTCACCGACGCCTACGGGGCTGCCGCGGCGGTGGAAGTGGCGCCACTGCTGGCATAGCTTGCAAACTCTTGCAGGGATCTGGGCAGTTCATGCCATGTTCTGCTGGCGTGTTGACTTAACTCGTGCAAGAAAATGTGATCGATGACGACCGCTCCACGCTGAGGAGGTTGTCATGCGATTGGCGTTGGTCGCGCTCGCCGCGGCGGTCGGCGGAGCGTCGATGGTGCCCGCCGCGACCGCGGAGTCCGCTCCGGTGCGCGGACCGATCGTCCAGATGTTCCAGTGGCCGTGGGAATCCATCGCGCGGGAGTGCACGGACTTCTTGGGCCCCAAGGGTTTCGGCGCCGTCCAGGTGTCGCCGCCGCAGGAGCACGTGGTGCTCGGCGACAAGGGCTACCCCTGGTACCAGGACTATCAGCCGGTGAGCTACCAGCTGAAGAGCCGTCGCGGTGACCGCGAGCAGTTCTCCTCGATGGTGCGGACCTGCAACGACGCGGCCGTGGAGATCTACGTCGACGCGGTGGTCAACCACATGAGCGCTGGCAGTTCGGACGGCAGCGGGCCGGGCAGCGGTGGCTCGACGTACGACAAGTACGACTACCCCGGCGTGTACTCCGATGCCGACTTCCACGGTTGTCGCCGCGACATCAGCAACTACGAGGACAAGTGGGAGGTGCGCAACTGCGAGCTGGTCGGTCTGGCGGACCTGGCCACCGAGTCCGAGTACGTGCGCAACACCCAGATCGCCTACCTCAACGACCTGGTGAGCCTGGGGGTTTCGGGCTTCCGGGTGGACGGGGTCAAGCACATGTCGCCGGAGGACGTCGGCGCGGTCTTCGGCGCGCTGCAGAACGTTCCCGGCACGGGCGCGCGGCCGTACGTCTTCCAGGAGGTGATCGGGGACAGCACGACGACGGCGGGGGAGTACACCGGCAACGGTGACGTCACCGAGTTCGGCTACTACGGCGCCGTCGCCAACGCCTTCCGGGACGGGGCGCTGGCGCAGCTGTCGAACCTGCCGGAGCGGATGTCGCTGCCCAGCGATCAGGCCGTGGTGTTCATCGACAACCACGATACGCAGCGCAGCTCACCGATCCTGACCTACAAGGACGGCGTCACCTACGACCTGTCGGTCGCGTTCGAGCTCGCCTACCCGTACGGGACTCCGCAGCTGATCTCCAGCTTCGCCTTCGACGATGCTGAGGCGGGGCCGCCCGCCGAGGCGGACGGGACCACGAAGGTGGCCGGTTGCGACGACTCGGCGTGGGTGTGCGAGCACCGGCGGCCGATCATCGCCGGGATGGCCGGGTTCCACGGTGCGGTGCAGGGCACCGACCTGACGAATTGGTGGGACAACGGCGGCGGGCAGGTCGCTTTCGGGCGCGGTGACAAGGGATTCGTGGCGCTCAACCGGGAGGGCGGCGAGCTGTCGCAGACCTTCCAGAGCTCGCTGCCCGCCGGGACCTACTGCGACGTGATGAGCGGGGACCTGGTGGACGGGTCGTGCACCGGCGCGACCGTCGAGGTCGGGGAGGGCGGCCGGTTCGACGCCGCGGTCGCGCCGAAATCCGGCATCGCGCTGCACGTCGACGCGAAGCTCTGAGCACTGTTCGGCCAGGTCAGCAAGGCTGTGATCACTTCGTGGGGCTATCGCGCCACGAAGTGATCACAGCTCTGGCTGGACGAATCCGTGTCGAGCCATATCTGAATCGGTCTCATGTTCGTTGGGTGTGTTGTCCCACTTGGCGGTAGAAGGGCGGTTCGGATGCGGACTCCGCTTGGTAGCAGGATTTCCAGACTGAGCGCGATCGGCGTTGCGGCGCTGGTCGCGCTCGCTCCCGTTCCGTCGGCGGCCGCCGATTCGCAGCGGGACGTCATGTTCGTCGGCAACAACTGGGACGGCACCGTCGACCTGGTCGACGCCGAGCACTTCGGCAAGTACCAGCGCATCGACGTCGTCCCCGACCTCCAGCAACGGCTCGCTGAGATGACGCCCGACGAGCACGTCGCGATGGCCGTCATCCGCAACACCGCGGGCGAAGGCCACGACCAGCTGGTCGACGACATCGCGGCGTCCCCGGACGGCCGCACCATGTACGTCTCGCGGCCCAGCCTCGGCGACGTCGCGGCCTACGAGATCGACTCGGGTCAGCAGGTGTGGCGCACCGACGTCAGCGGCTACCGCTCCGACCACATGGCGCTGTCGCCGGACGGCTCCCAGCTGGCGGTCTCGGCCACCACCGCGAACCTGGTGGAGCTGCTCGACCCGGCCACCGGTGCCGTCGTCGGCAACTTCCCGACCGGCGACTTCCCGCACGAGAACCGGTACTCCACCGATGGCCGGACGCTCTACAACGCCACCATCGGCCGGGTGATCATGCCCGACGAACCCGCGCTGGACCCGCTCAAGGGCAACCGGTGGCTGACCATTGTGGACACCGCGACCAACCAGGTCACCGACGTGATCGACTTCGGGGTCGGGATCCGCCCGTTCCTGGTGATGCCCGACGGGCGGACCATGTACGCGCAGCTGTCCTTCCACCACGGGTTCGTCGAGTACGACCTGGTGGAGAAGCGCATCACCCGGACCGTGCACCTGCCGCTGTCCGAGGACGCGAAGAAGCTCCGGCGCGACGAATATCCGCTCGACTCCGCGCACCACGGGCTGGCGATCAACGGCGACGGCACGAAGCTCTGCGACGCGGGCACGGTGTCGGACTACGCCGCCATCGTCTCGGTGCCGAGCCTGACCACCGACGCCCTGATCCCCACCGGTAAGAAGCCCTACTGGGCGGCGGCCACCCCGAACGGCCAGTACTGCGTGCTGTCCAACAGCGACAGCGACGACATCACCGTGGTCGACTTCAACGGATCCACCGAGGTGGCCCGCATCCCGGTCGGCGACCACCCGCAACGAGTCCGCGGCTACGCCGTCCCCACCGACGTCCTGGCCGGCTAGGCGCGGGCGGTGACGATCATCCGGCGGTGGTCGTTGGTCAGCGGTTCGCCGTCCTCGCCGCGGAACTCGATGTCGTCGAAACCCGTTCCAGCGAGCCAGGTTCGCAGCTCCGGGACGGTGAACAGGCGGACCGAGTAGCGGACGGTCCGCTTCTCGCCGCCTCGGAGCAGCGTTCGCTGCACGTGGGACCGGAGGGTGAGCGGGTCCAGGTGGTGCTGGTCGATCGCCATGTCCTCGCCGATGTTGCGGACGACATCGCGTTGGTAGCGGGGGAGGAGGTTCGCGACGTTGTTGAGCTCCATCGCGAACCTCCCACCTGGTCGCAGCGCTCGGTGGACCTGGGCCAAGACCTCGCGGTTGCCCTCGTCGGAGAAGTAGCCGAAGGCGGTGAACCAGTTGATGACCGCGTCGAACCGGTCGGTCCAGGGCAGCTCGCGCATGTCGCCCAGCCGGTAGTCGACCTCGACACCCCGGGCAGCGGCGTCGGCGCGGGCGTGCTCCAGGAACGGCTCGGCGCTGTCCAGGCCGGTCACCTGGCAGCCCCGTTCTGCCAGCGGGTTGGCCAGTCGGCCGTGCCCGCAGGCCAGGTCCAGCAGCTCCGACCCCGGTTCGAGGTCGAGCAGGTCCCAGATCAGGCCCGCTTCGGCATCGCTGCGCGGATCGATCAGGTCTCGGTAGAAGTACAGGTAGTCGTCGTCGAACAGGCCTTCAGCGTCGAATTCCGTTTCCATATGCGCTCCTTCGCCGATCCCAGCTTGGAGCGTCCGGCCGTTCGACGGCAACCGATTTTCAGTGCGCCGGGTCGATCAGGGCTTCGGCGATCGCGGAGATGTCGTCGGGGCTGACCCGGCAGCAACCGCCGATCACGCGGGCACCGGCATCGCGCCAGGTGCGGGCCAGATCGGGGGACAGCTGGGATCGGCCTGTCCAAGAGCGTTGCTGCGCGTCCCAGCTTTCGCCGCTGTTCGGGTAGACCACGATCGGCTTCGTCGTTGTCTGGCAAGCGATTTCGATCGCAGTCAGCACATCCTCGGGAGCCGAGCAGTTGACGCCGACCGCGATGATCCCCGCGCTCTCGGCCACCGCGAAGGCTTCCGCGAGAGGCTGTCCGGCGCGCGTGCGGTCGCCGCTGGTGGTGAACGACAGCCAGGCCGGGACGTCGAGCCCGTCGAGGGCGTCGACGAGCGCTTCGGCTTCGTCGACGTCCGGGACCGTCTCCAGGGCGAAGACGTCCGGGACGGACTCGGCCAGCACCTCCATCCGAGGGCGGTGGAAGTCGCGCAGCTCGCGCTTGGTGCGGCCGTAGCGGCCGCGGTACTCCGAGCCGTCGGCGAGCATCGCGCCGTACGGGCCGATCGACGCCGCGACCCAGCGGTGCCGCCCCGGCTCGACGTCACCGGCCAGCCGGGCCAGCTCCACGCTGCGGCGCATCAGCTTCGCAGCCTCGTCGCGCTCGATGCCGTGCGCGGCGAAGCCCTCGAAGCTCGCCTGGTAGCTGGCAGTCGTCGCGATCTCGGCCCCAGCGCGGAAGAATGCGGCGTGCGCGGCGACGATCTCCTCCGGTGAATCGGCCAGCAGCCGGGCCGACCACAGAGAATCGGAGAGGTTGTGCCCGAGCGCCTCCAGCTCGGTGGCCAGACCGCCGTCCAGGATCGTGGTCGCCCCACCCAGCGTGAACGCGTTCATACCGCCCAGCGTAGTGCGACCCCCAACACCCGCACGACCACACAATTCACCTTTCGCCCGCCCGATCCCACCGCCGGCCAGGTCCCACCGGAAGGTCCCCGGCGTTCCGCCGTCGAACCACAGTTTCAATTGAAACTGTAAAACCCACCCACGGCGGATCACAGTTTCAATTGAAACTGTGGTTCCACTGGATACCGACGTGCCGGACCGGCTGCGGCGGAGCGGGGGAACGGTTCGGGGGATCGGCCGACGTGTGTCGGTGTGTTGGGGTCCGACACTCCGGTGGTTCGCAATCTCAATGGAAATCGGACGTCCAATTTCCATTGAAATCGCGGAACTCCGGGGTCAGGACTTGACGCTGCCTGCGGTGAGGCCTCCGACGAGGAAGCGTTGGACCAGGTAGAAGACGACCACGGCGGGGATCGCCACCAGGACCGATGCCGCGGCGAGGTGGCCCCACTCCGCCTGGTTCTGCTGGACGAAGACCTGCAGGCCGACCGCCAGGGTCTTCGAGCGGTCCTCGGCGGACAGGAACGCCGAGGCGAAGGCGACTTCGCTCCACGCGACGATGAACGAGTAGAACGCCGTCACCGCCAGCCCCGGCTTGGCCAACGGCAGCACGAGCCGCCAGAACACGCCGAACGGAGAGAGCCCGTCCACCCGGCCCGCCTCGTCGATCTCGCTGGGGATCCCGTCGAAGTAGCCCTTGAGCATGTAGGTGCAGAACGGGATCGCGGTGCTGCAGTACACCAGCACCAGGCCGAGCGCACTGCCCTGCAGCCCCAGCGTCAGCAGGATGTTGTACAGCGGCACGATCAGCACCGCGAACGGGAACATCTGCACGACCAGGAACGACAGCAGCAGCCAGCCGCGACCGGGGAAGCGGAAGCGGCTGGCCGCGTAGGCGGTGGTGGCCGCCAGCAGCACCCCGAGCACCGTGGTCAGCGCCGCGATCAGCACCGAGTTGCCGAACCAGCTCAGGAACGACCCCTTGGCGCCGGAGAGCACGTTCCAGTAGTTGTCCACTGTGGAATCTACGAACAGCGTTGGGGTCGGCTCGATGGCCTTGGCGTCCGGTTTGAACGACACCACCAGCACCCAGAGCACCGGGAACACCGCGATCAGCGACGCCACCACCAGAGCCGCGTGCAGCCCGATGCTGGCCGCGGTGGATCGCTTGCGCCGCATCGCAGTCCGGGTTGCCGTGGTCGTGGCGCGCAGCGAGGCCGCGTCGATGGACATCTCAGAGCACCTCCCCCTGCCGGCGCATCGCGCGGCGGTAGATGGCGGCGAACACCAGCAGGAGCGACAGGATCAGCACGCCGTAGGTCGAGGCGAGCGCGTAATCCCGGGTCGCGCCGGAGAAGAACCGCTCGAAGGCGTAGGTGACCAGGATCCGGGTGTGCGGGTTGTTCTCGGTGATCAGGTAGATCACCGGGAACATGTTGAACGTCCAGATCACCCCGAGCAGCACCACCGAGCTCGACACCGGCCGCAGCCCCGGCAGCGTCACGTGCACGAACCGCTGCCACGGCGTGGCCCCGTCGATCTCGGCCGCCTCGTGCAGGTCCGACGGGATGGATTGCAGGCCGCCCAGCAGCGCCACCATCATGAACGGGACGCCCAGCCAGACGTTGACGATGATCACCGACACCAGCGCCAGGTCGGACTGCCCCAGCCACACCTGCGGCGGCAGCCCCACCGACTCCAGGGCCCAGTTGATCAGCCCGTACTCGGAGTTGAACAGGTACCGCCAGGCGAACGCGCTGATGAACACCGGAACCGCCCACGGCAGGATCAGCAGCACCCGGTACAGCCCGCGGAACCGCAGCTGCCGGTTGAGCAGCATCGCCAGCGCCAAGCCGATCGAGTAGTGGCAGAACACGCACGTCGCGGTCCAGATGACCGTCCGCACCAGCGTCGTCCAGAACGAGCCGTAGGCCGGATCCCCGGACAGCACGTTGAGGAAGTTGGCGAGCCCGGTGAACTCGTAGCTGGCGTCCCGGTCCAGCACCGGGTTGGCGATGTTGGTGTCGTTGATGTCGGTGAACCCGAAGAACAACCCCTGGATCAGCGGGAGCACCACGACCAGCGCGAGCACCGCCACGACGGGCAGGACCATCGCGTAGGCGAACCAGTGCCGCGCAAGCATTTTCGGCAACCGCATGGCGACCTCAGCGCTGCGCGTAGCCGGGGACGACGGAGGCCTTGTAGGTCCCCGCGAGTTCGTCGAGCGCGGCGCCGGTCTCCTTGCGCCCGGACAGGATGTCGCCGTAGGCGGTCTGCAGCGGCTCGAGCAGCTCGCTGTTCTCCGGGATCCACGGCCGGTCGTGCGCGCTGGCCGCCAGCGGTCGGAACGCCGAGACCACCGGGTTCTGCGCCACCGCGGGGTCGTCGTAGGCGGACTGGCGGGTCGGCAGCAGCCCGAGCTTCGCGGCGATCTTCGCCTGGTTCTCGGCGCTGCTCATGCACTGGATGAACTCGACCGAGTTCTCGGTGGCGTCGCTGCCCTGCCGGATCACGTAGTCGTGGCCGCCCACCGGCGACGGCGTGGCCGAACCGGGCACGGGAGCGATGCCGAGGTTGTCGGGGTTGGCGAACTGCTCGGACTGGGTGAACTCCGAGACCGCCCACGGCCCGTCGATCACCATCGCCACGTCACCGGAGGTGAAGGCGGCCTTCATGGTGGTGTAGGAGTTCGGCTGGTCGAGCGCGGTGCGCGCGGCGCCGGCGTCGATCAGGTCCTTGGCGACCTGCACGCCGCGTGCGGATTCGGGGGAATTCACCGTGATGGTCTGGGATTCCGCGTCCACCAGGTCGCCGCCGTAGGTGTAGAGGAACGGCAGCGCGTAGTACTCGTCGTTGTTGATGAACAGCGCCCGGTCTCCACCGAGCTTGGGCGCGACTTGGTGGAGCTCGTCCCAGGTCTTCGGCGGTTCGACGCCGGCCTGCGCCAGCTGCGCCTTGTTGTAGAAGAGCGCGAGGGTGTCGGTGACCTGCGGAACGGCGTAGGTCTTGCCCTCGAACTTGGTGGATTCCAGCGGCGCGGGTAAGAAATCGGCGGTGTCGCCGGCCAGCGGAGTCTCCGACAGGTCCCGGATCAGCCCGGCCTTCGCGAGCTGGGCGACCCAGCCGACGTCGGCGCGCAGCACGTCCGGACCCTGCCCGCCCTGCGCTGCGGTCTTGTAGTTGTTCAAGGTCTGGTCGAAGGAGACCGTCTCGACGCGCACCTGGTAGCCGCCGGTGCGGGCGCAGTCGGCCGCGATCTCGCGGAACACGCCGCTCTCCGATGAGCCGCTGGTGTCCCAGAAGACGACCTCGTCGGGGTTGCCGCTGCTGCCGCCGCACCCGGCTGCGATCGCACCGACCAGGCCCAGAGCGACGCCGATCGTGGCCTTCGATCTCATGCCCACACCTCCTGTTTGCAAAAATTTGCGAACACTCGGCGTCAAATTGCATACCCGTGATGTGATGCAAGTCAAGATGTTCAGCGAACTGGCGGAATCTGGTCGCGATCGTTGCTGCGAGATGTTTGCAAAAAATTTCGATCGTGTGCAGGATTGCGGCAGCAGGTGGTTCCGGCGCGACGGGAGTCGAGCAGTGGCGGGTCTGGCCGATATCGCCCAGGCGGCGGGGGTGAGCGTCTCCACCGTGAGCCGGGTGCTCAACCGCAAGGCGGGCATCAAGGAGGAGACCCGCCAGCGCGTCCTCGAAGTGCTCAACCAGATGCCGCACACCGCCCGCGGCACCGGCGCGCTGCGCCGCACCGGTGTCATCGGCCTGCTGGTTCCGGAGCTGTCCAACCCGGTGTTCCCGGCGTTCGCCGAAGCGCTGGAAAGCCGTGCCTCGCTGGCGGGTTACTCGTCGCTGCTGTGCAACACGCGGGCAGCGATGACCGAGAAGGATTACGTCCGGATGCTGGTCGCGCGCGGGGTCGAGGGCATGATCTTCGTGTCGCCGGAGATCGCCAACCCGGACAACGACGAGCGCCGAACCCGGGGCTACTACGAGAAGTTGAGCGCCGAGGGCATCCGGATGGTGTTCGTCAACGGCAGCGCGCCGAGTCTCGATGTCCCGGACATCACCGTCGACGAGCACCTGGCCGGCTACACCGCCGCGCGGCACCTGCTGGAACTCGGTCACCGCCACATCGGTTTCGTCAGCGGACCGGCCCGCGCGTTGCCGTCCCGGATGAAGCGGGCCGGATGGGCGGCGGCGCTGGAAGAAGCCGGCGTGGAGCCGCGCGCGGACCTGGTCGCGCACGCGCCGTTCGGCGCTGAAGGCGGCGCGCAGGCGATGGGCGAACTGCTCGACGGCCCGCGGCCGACGGCCGTGCTGTGCTCGTCGGACGTCATGGCGCTCGGTGCGATGCGGGAGGCGAAGCGTCGTGGATTGGCCACGCCGGAGGACGTTTCGGTGGTCGGCTTCGACGACATCCCGCTGGCCGCCTACTGCCAGCCCGCCCTGACCACGCTGGCCCAGCCGATCCACGACATGGCCGCCGCGGCGGTCGACGAGCTGACCCGCCAGCTCGACCCGGACGAGCCGGTGGGCGCTTCGACCAACTTCAGCCGCATGTTCCGGCCCCACCTGATCGTCCGCGAGTCCACCCGGTCGCTCTGACCGGCGCCGGGCGTCAGTTTTGCCCAAAACTGCCCACCCGAACACCCACGCAGGAGGAGCAGCGAATGTCGAGTTGGTGGCGTGACGCCGTCGTTTACCAGGTCTACGTGCGCAGCTTCGCCGACAGCAACGGCGACGGCATCGGCGACTTGACCGGGATCCGGGAACGACTGCCGCACTTGGTGGATCTCGGTGTCGACGCTGTCTGGCTGACCCCGTTCTTCCCCTCGCCGATGGCCGATGGCGGCTACGACGTCGCCGATTACTGCGGTGTGGACCCGATGTTCGGCACGCTCACCGATTTCGACGCGCTGCTCACCCGCGCGCACGGGCTCGGCCTGCGGGTCCTGGTCGACGTCGTGCCCAACCACACCTCCGACGAGCACCCGTGGTTCGCCGAGGCACTAGCCGCCGAGCCCGGCGGCCCGGCCCGCGACCGCTACCTGTTCCGCGACGGCCGGGGCGAGCACGGCGAACTGCCGCCGAACGACTGGGAGTCGATCTTCGGCGGCCCGGCCTGGACCAGGATCGACGACGGCCAGTGGTACCTGCACCTGTTCGACCCGCGGCAACCCGACCTGAACTGGCGGAACCCGCAGGTGCGCGCGGACTTCCGCAAGGCGCTGAAGTTCTGGCTGGACCGCGGTGTGGACGGGTTCCGGATCGACGTGGCGCACGGCATGATCAAGCACCCGGACCTGCCCGACACCGGCCGCGACGGGCAGATCTCCCTGCTGGGGCGCGGTGAACTGCCGTACTTCGACCAAGACGAGGTGCACGAGATCTACCGCGACTGGCGGCAGCTCTTCGACTCCTACCAGGGCACGCGCATCGGGGTGGCCGAGGCGTGGGCGTCGACCAGCGAGCGGCTGGCCCGCTACGTGCGCCCCGACGAGCTGCACCAGGCGTTCAACTTCGCGCTGCTGGAAGCGCCCTGGTCGGCGGGGGATTTCCGGAAGGTGGTGGCGGATTCCCTGGCCACCACGGCGGAAGTCGGCGCGACCACGACCTGGGTGCTGGGCAACCACGACGTCCAACGCCCGGTGACTCGTTATGGCGGCGGAGAACTCGGCTCTCGGCGAGCCCGCGCGGCAGCGCTGCTCAGCTTCGCGCTGCCCGGCTCGGTTTACGTCTACCAGGGCGAGGAGCTCGGGCTGCCCGAGGTGCGGGAGCTGCCCGACGAAGTGCGCCAGGACCCGATCTGGAAGCGCTCCGGTGGCACGGATCCGGGCCGCGACGGATGCCGGGTGCCGATCCCGTGGTCCGGCGACCAGACGCCCTTCGGCTTCAGCACGGGGGAAAGCTGGTTGCCCGTGCCGGAGGAGTGGGCGGCGTTGACTGCTGAAGTACAGGCGCGCAGCGAAGGTTCGGTGCTACGCACGTACCGCGATGCTTTGGCGCTGCGGCGAGAGAATCCAGCGCTCGGCGACGGTGAGTTGGAGTGGGTGGATGCCCCCGAAGACGTGCTGATCTTCCGTCGCGGCTCGGATTTCTCGTGCGCCACCAACTTCGGCACAACACCGGTTTCCCTGGACCTGCCCGGCCGCGTCCTCTGCCGAAGCGATGCGGGCACGACCTGGGACGGCGTGCTGCCGGGCGCGACCACGGTGTGGCTGGGAAGGATTCACGAAGAATCCGCCCAATAGGTCTGTTCTTCCCGTTTCTGGCGTGGTCGCATGGATCCCCTTCCCACTGGAGGTGGTTCATGTTCCGACGATTAGGCACGGGTGTGGCGGCACTCGCGCTCGCGGCGTTGGGCGTGGTCGGGCTCGGGCAGGCGCCCGCGTCCGCCGCGCCGAACTTCCAGGTCCCCTTCGAATGCGGCGTCACCGTGACGGCCGCGACGTTCAGCGGCCACAACCCGGCGAACTCGGTGGACTTCCAGAAGTCCGGCATCACCGGCATGCCGGTGCTCGCCTCGGCGGCGGGCACGGTCACCCGAGTCGCCGACGAGGGAAGCACCAGCTACGGCCGCTGGATCGAGCTGGACCACGGCAGCGGCTGGCGCACCCGCTACGCCCACCTGTCCACGCAGGCTGTTTCGGTGGGGCAGAAGGTGTCTCTCGGCGCGAAGATCGGCACCGCGGGCGCCACCGGCGGTGTGACTGGCCCTCATCTGCACTACGAACAGATCCAGAGCGGAACCGCGGTCAAGGCGGTGCTCAACGGCGTCGCGGTGCCCTACTACGGCAAGACGTCGTTCACCAGCAAGAACAACTGCGGCGGCAACCCGTACACGCCGACCGAGGTGTGCGGCGCGGGCTACAGCGTGATCAACTCGAAGGCGTTGTCGGGTTCGGGCACGGTCTACCTGCTCTACAACGCCTCGAACAAGAACAACTGCGTGGTGACGCTCAAGTCGACCTCGCTGGGCACGGCGTCCCCGACGGCGGCCTTCCTGGAGGTCCAGGGCAAAACCCGGGCGACCGACTCCGGCAACTTCACCTACTACGCGGGCCCGGTCCGCCAAGCCGCCGGCGCAACCTGCGTGAAGTGGGGCGGCTCAGTCGGCTCCAACTCCTACGAAAGCCCCTTCGAACACTGCGGCTGACAAACGGTCGTGAGTGCGAAAACCGGCTCCAACCGGCTCCCGCGCTCAGTACCTTCAGGCCGCCGAGCTCCGGGAATCGAACCGCACGACCAATTCCACGCCGAGAGCTCGCGCCAGCTGCTCGAGGAGCGGGATGGTCGGGATGGTGCCCCCGGCCTCGAATCGCGCCACAGCGGGCTGCGACATCCCTGCGGCTTCGGCCAGCTGGGACTGCGTCCACGCCCGCTGTTCGCGCAGCTCGCGGGTGGTTCGGCCCAGCTCGTAGGCGATCCGGGTAGCTTCGTACGTTTCACTGGCGCCTGGTTCCGCCATCCGGCGATCGCGCAGCGACTCCCAATCCGACTCGGCCACGTCCGTCACTCCCCAATGCCCTCGTCCACTGTGTGCCTTTCGCTCAAACCGGCCCGACCTGGCAGGAGTGGACATACCATCGATGGTATAGAGATGCCCGATTTCACCAATGGGCGATCACGTGCTCAGCCACTCCTGCCAGGTCGGGCCGGGAGTGGGGGAATCCGGGAGGGTGAGGGCCCCGGCGCGGAAGGCCTTGCCCAGGGCGCCCGGGACGTGGAGGGGGAGCTGGGGTCGGCTGCGGCCCCGGGCGGACAGCCAGGCGTTGGCGAGTTCTCGGAAGGTCATCACCTCGGGACCGCAGATGTTGGTGATCTCCTCCGTCGGGTCAGGTTCTCCGCGACGGCTCGGGCCACCACACCGATGTCGACCGGCTGGCCGAGGACCCTCGCGGGCACCGGCATAACCGGGAGCCGAGCCGCCGCCGAGAGCACCGCGTCGATCGCCGGGTAGAACTGCGCGGCGCGCACGATCGACCACGGCACACCGCCGCGGACCAGCTCTTCTGCGGCGAGCTTCTGCTCGAAGTACTTCCACGGGATGTCATCGATGCCCGCGATGGACACGAACAGCAGGTGCTCGACCCCGGCCTGCTGCGCTGCCCCGCACAGCCGCCGCGTGCCGTCCACATCGGTCTGCTGGGTGTACTTCCCCTTGTACGGGCTCGACGCCAGGTGCGCGATCGCGTCCGCGCCCCGCACCGCGCGGTCCAAGCCCTCCCCGGTGGCCAGGTCCGCCTGGCGCCAACCGTCGTCCCGGGCCGCGCGCCTGCTCATCCGCACGACGTCGTGCCCCGCCTCCAGCAGAGCGGGAACCACCTGCTGTCCCAACGTCCCGGTCGCCCCGGTGACGAGAATCCGCATCACGTCCTCCTGTTAGTCACCTGGATGACGGGACGGTGCCGCGTGACGTGACAGGGGCTCGTGATCACCCGCTGCAAAGCGAACGGCCCGTTCGCCTCGGTTGGTGAGGGGAACGGGCCGTTCGGTTCGACAGGTGTCAGAGGCGGACCGGGTAGTGGGGTTCCGGGACCTCGGGGGACAGGCGGCCTTCGATGAAGATGGCGTGCCAGAGCATGAACACCAGCAGAGCCCACAGGCGGCGGCTGTGGTCCAGCACACCGGAGCGGTGCGCCTCCAGCAGCTGCAGGACCGCCGTGCGGTCGAGCAGGTGGTCGGTCTGCGACTGCTGGATGATGTTGCGCGCCCAGTCGTGCATCTCGTCGCGCAGCCAGTGCTTGATCGGCACCGGGAAGCCCAGCTTGCGCCGGTTGATCACGTGCGCCGGGACGACCTGGTACATCGCCTGCCGCAGCGCGTACTTCGTGGTCTCGCTGGTGATCTTCTGCTCCAGCGGGACCGAGCTGGCCACCCGGAACACCTCGGTGTCCAGGAACGGCACCCGCAGCTCCAGCGAGTTGGCCATGGTGACCTTGTCGGCCTTGACCAGGATGTCGCCGCGCAGCCAGGTGAACAGGTCCACGTGCTGCATGCGGGTCACCGGGTCCCAGCCCGCCGACTGGCGGTACGGGCCGGCGGTGACGTCGCGGTGCGACACACCCGGGTCGAAGCTGCGCATCACGTTGCGCAGCTGGTCGTCCCGGAAGATCCGCGCGTTGCCGTAGTAGCGGTCCTCCAGGCTCAGCGCGCCGCGGCGCAGCAGGTCCTTGCCCCGCACGCCCTCCGGGATCGCGCTGGAGACCTTGCCCATCGCCTTGCGCAGCGCGCCCGGCACCTTCTCGAACGGCGCCAGCGACAGCGGCTCGCGGTAGATGGTGTAGCCGCCGAACAGCTCGTCGGCGCCCTCGCCGGAGAGCACCACCTTGACGTGCTGACGCGCCTCGCGGGCGATGAACCACAGCGGCACCAGCGCCGGGTCGGCCACCGGGTCGTCCAGGTACCAGACGATCAGCGGCAGCGCCTCCATCATCTCCTCGGCGGAGACGGTGCGCACCACGTGCTTGACCCCGATCGCCGCGGCCGACTCGGCGGCCACGTCCACCTCCGAGTAGCCCTGCCGCTCGAAACCGGTGGTGAAGGTGATCAGGTTCGGGTTGTGCTCCTTGGCCAGCGCCGCGATCGCGGTGGAGTCGATGCCGCCGGACAGGAACGCACCGACCGTGACGTCGGCGCGCATGTGCTTGGCCACCGAGTCGCGCATCACGTCGACGATCTCGTTGTGCAGCCGCCGCGCGTCGGCGTCGGTGTTGACCGGCCGGGAGTTGAAGTTCGGCTGGAAGTACCGCTCGGTGACCAGCTGGCCGCCGGGGGACACGGTGAACGAGGTGCCCGACTCGATGCGGCGGATCTGGCGGTGCAGCGTCTCCGGCTCCGGCACGTACTGCAGCTGCAGGTAGTGCTGCATCGCCTTGTGGTCCAGCTCTTCGGCGATGCGCAGCGTGTTGGCCAGGCTCAGCAGGCTCTTCTTCTCGCTGGCGAAGGCCGTGCCGCCCGGGCCGACGGCGTAGAACAGCGGCTTGATGCCGAACGGGTCGCGCGCGCCGAAGACCACCTTGCGCTCGTTGTCCCAGATCAGGAACGCGAACATGCCGCGCAGCCGACCGACCACGGACGTGCCCAGGTAGTGGTAGGCGGCGACGATCACCTCGGTGTCGCCGTCAGTGGTGAACCGCGCCCCGAACCGCTCGATCAGCTCGGCCCGCAACTCCAGGTAGTTGTAGATCTCACCGTTGAAGTTGATGGTGTAGCGCCGCGGGGTCTCCGGCGGGCCCCAGGTCAGCGGCTGGTGCGAGTGCTCCAGGTCGATGATCGACAGCCGGTTGAAGCCGAAGACGACCTCACCGCCGTGCCAGGTGTCGCTCTCGTCCGGTCCCCGGTGTCGCTGGCACGGCAGCGCGTTGGCCACCGCGGTCTCCGCGAATCCGGCGTTCTCTTCTGTGGGACAGATCAGTCCAAGCAGGCCGCACACGCGTCTGGTGCACCTCTTCGAGTCGGCGGTGTCGTCTTCTCCAAGCCTCCCCCCGAAGGCTCGCTCCAGTATGCCGTCCGCTCGCCCGCGCGCTGCACGCGCGGGGCAGGGCGCGGGCGAACCGACCGGCCTCCAAAGCGGCCCACCTCGCGACCACCGGCGGGTTTGCGCAGGGACGAGCCGTTCGCGGGCGCCGGATGCAGTTGCGGAGGCGGTGTCCGGAGTTCCGCTGCGTGACTGATCGCGCGAACGAGTCCGTCGCTCGACGCCCCCGGAGCAGTATCGCGGCTACACCTGGGCTAGGCTCTGCGCAGGATTCCGGCGGCCGATCCGCGTGTCCAGCTCCTGAGCTGGGCACATTTCATCTGGCCGCACCGGTGAGTTTTGCACGAGGAGGCGTCGCGCAGTGGGCCTGAAGGAGGGGACCCGAGTGCCACGGCTGGTCAAAGTCGCTGGGCTGATCGGCCTGGTTAGTGTCGCGGCCACAGGTTGCACGACTGACGAGGTCATGCGGTTCGGTTGGCCGGAGGGTGTCACCCCGCAGGCCGAATCGATGCGGACCCTGTGGACTTGGTCGGTCATCGCGGCACTCGCGGTGGGTGTGCTGGTGTGGGGGCTGATCTTCTGGTCGATCGCCTTCCACCGCAAGAAGAAGGGTGACGAGGAGCTGCCCCGGCAGTTCCAGTACAACCTTCCGCTGGAGATGATCTACACGGCCATCCCGTTCGTGCTGGTCGTCGTGTTGTTCTACTTCACGGCGGTCACGCAGAACTACGTGCTGGCCAAGCCCGCGAATCCGGACCAGAAGGTCAACGTGGTCGGGTTCCAGTGGAACTGGGAGTTCAACTACCCCGGTTACAAGACGCCGGACGGTCAGCCGGTGCGCACCGTCGGCAGCAGCAGCGAGATCCCACTGCTGGTCCTGCCGACCGATCAGCGCATCGAGTACCACCTGAGCTCCACCGACGTCATCCACTCGTTCTGGGTTCCGGAGTTCCACTTCAAGCGGGACACCTTCCCGAACCCGGACAAGAACAACCAGGACAACGTCTTCCAGAACACCATCGATAGGGAAGGTTCGTTCGTCGGCCGCTGCGCCGAGCTGTGCGGTACCTACCACGCGATGATGAACTTCGAGGTCCGGGCGCTGTCGCCGGACAAGTTCGACCGGTACATGCAGCTGCGCACGCAGGTCAACCCGCAGACCAGCCAGCCCTACACGACGGCCGAGGCCCTGACCAAGCTGGGTCAGGAGCGGCAGGACTGCGGCGAGGTGTGCGAGCCGTACGCGGTGACCGGCGTTCCGTTCAACACCGAACGCACCGGCGGAGCACCCTCCGGTCAGCAGGTCGGGACCAAGTAGTGGTGCCCTCGACAGGGCGTACGGCGTGAGAGCGAGGACTCCATGAAGATCGAATCCCGGATCTTCAACATCATCACCGTTTTCTTCTTCCTGTCCGCGATCGTGTACGGGCTCTGGTCCAAGGAGCCGGTGGGCACCGTGGCGCTGGTCCTGGTCGGCGGTCTCTCGCTGCTCATCGGCAGCTACTTCTCCTTCGTGGCGCGCCGCATCGAGGACCGTCCGGAGGACAACCCGGACGCGGAGATCAGCGACGGTGCTGGTGAGCTGGGCTTCTTCAGCCCGGGCAGCTACTGGCCGGTCGGCGTGGCGGCTGCCGCCGCGTTCGCTGGCGTGGCCCTGGCGTTCTTCCACGTGTGGATGATCGTCCTGGCCGTCGGCTTCGTGCTGATCATGGTCGCCGGGCTGGTGTTCGAGTACCACACCGGCAAGAGCCACCACTGACGAAGTACTTCAGACGCAGGCCCCCGAGTCTCCGGACTCGGGGGCCTGCGTCGGTCTAGCATCGTTTCCGCACCCAGCAGCAGGAGGTTCTTCCCGTGATCACCGCGATCGTGCTGATCCAGACCGCCGCCGACCGCCTCGCCGAAGCGGCCCAGGAGATCGCTGACCTGGACGGGGTCGACGAGGTCTACTCCTGCGCCGGTGACGTGGACCTGATCGCCATGCTGCGCGTCCGCCGCCACGAGGACCTGGCCGACATCGTCCCGGGCCGGATCAACAAGGTGCGGGGCGTCCTGGACACCGACACCCACATCGCCTTCCGCTCCTACTCGCGCAGGGACACGGAGGCCGCCTTCTCCATCGGCCTCGAGGAGGAGTGACCGTTCCGGTCAGCGGAGCTCGGCGCGCAGCGCCGTCGAACGCGCGGCCCAGCGGACCAGGAGGTCCGCTGCGGCGCCGGAGTCGATCGATTCCCCGACGCGCTTCAACGCGGCGCTGAGCTGGTCGTTGAGGCGCTCTCCGGGGCCTTCGTAGGCAACCATCGCCCCGGCGGCGTTCAGGAGCACAGCGTCGCGCACAGGCCCCTTGGTGCCTGCCAGAAGATCTTGGACCGCCTTGGCGTTCACCGTCGCGTCGCCGCCCTGGAGGTCCTCCGGGCGGGCGTAGGGGATGCCGAAGGTCTGCGGATCGATCCGGTCCTCGCGGACCGTGCCGTCGTTGACCACCCAGACCGTGCTGGGCGTCGTGGTGGTGATCTCGTCCATGCCGTCGTCGCCGCGGACCACCAGGGCGGACTTGCCGCGGGCGGCGAACACCTCGGCCACCACCGGCGCCATCCGGCGGTCGGCGCAGCCGATCAGGCCGGCGACCGGGCGGGCCGGGTTGGTCAGCGGACCCAGCAGGTTGAACGCCGTCGGGATGCCGATCTCGCGGCGCGCGCTGCCGGCGTGCTTGAAGCCGGGGTGGAACACCGGCGCGAAGCAGAACCCGATGCCGACCTCGTCGACGCAGCGCCGCACGCCTGCTGGCGGCAGGTCGATCGCCACGCCCAGCTCCTCCAGCACGTCGGCCGTGCCGCACTTCGAGGACGCCGCCCGGTTGCCGTGCTTGACCACGGTGATGCCAGAGGCGGCGACCACGATCGATGCCATGGTGGAGATGTTCACGCTGCCGGAGCGGTCGCCACCGGTGCCGACGATGTCCACCGCCCGCTGGGTGATGTCGAGCTGGCGGGCGTGCGCGAGCATGGCGTCGGCCATGCCGCGGACCTCTGTCGGGGTCTCGCCCTTGGCGCGCAGCGCGACGACGAACGCCGCGACCCTCGCTGGGGTCGCCTCCCCGGCCATGATCAGGTCCATGGCCCAGGCGGTGTCCTCCGCGGAGAGGTCCTCACCCGCGACCAGGTGGCCCAGCAGTCCCGCCCAGTTTCCCGCCATGGTTCCCACGCTTCTTCTCCGTGTAGATCAGCGACGACCTCCAACGTCGCCGGGGCCCGAGGGCTCGCCGGTGCGTCGTCGTCTGGAGTTTCGATACCCAGACCGCGCCGCCGGTAATCCGGGCGGTGCTCCGAACGGTCCGGTCCTCCTCCGGGGCCTCAGCCGCGCGGGGGAGAGGGTCAGGCCGGGACCGGCTTGCCGCGGGTGCGCAGCACCTCCGCGACGGTCTCGGCCGCGGCCAGCGGGTCGAGCGGGTGCACCAGCACCGCGTCCGCCTGCGACCAGGTGGCGAGCCATCGGTCGTCCTTGCGGCGCACTGAGACGACCACCGGCGGGCAGTCGTCGATCTCGTTCTTCAACTGCCGGGACACGCCCATGCCACCGGTCGGCTGCGCCTCGCCGTCCAGGATCACCAGGTCGGCGTTGCCCGCATCGACCTCGCTGAGCACGTCGGCGACGGTGCCCGCCTCCACGTAGCTCAGCCGGCCCAGATCCGGCGCCGGGCGCCGACCGATCGCTGTGATGATCGCCTCCCGGACCTCGGGGCGGTGGCTGAACACGAGAACGTTGGTGGTCGGTGCGCTCATCGACGACTCCTCGGTGTCTGCGGGACGCCCGGGCGGTGGGCCTGGCGAGGTCGCGAACTTCCCCGGATGCTATCGGCCGGACCGGGGCGAACAGTAGTCGCCCGGCGAAATCGATCAGCTCGGCGCGCCCGGCTCGGGTTGCAGCGCATCCCAGCCGTGGACCTGCCCGCCGTGCCGCTGGGCCAGCCCGGCCATCCGCGAGCTCTCCTGTGAGCAATGCAACGCGTCGAGTTCTTGAACACGCAGCGCGATCATCGCGGTCAGCTCGGGGCCGCCGTCCTCCGCTCCGCGCCCGCCGGGACGCAGTTCCCAGCCGTCGGCGGCCAGCAGGACGCGGGCCTCCTCGATCGTGTGATCAGGGAGAGTCAGGTGGTGACGCAGCACCGCAGGTAGTCCGGGTTGCCATTCATCCGCTCGGGCTAGTGCCGTCGATGCCGCCTCGGTCTCGTCGTAGGCGATCACCACGACCCGGAGAGCGGGGTCATCGGCGCTGATCACGGGCTTGTGGCGGTCTCGTCGGGCGGCCAGGAAAGCCGACCATCGGGCGCGGATGCCGTTCACGGTGCGTCACCTCCGGATTGCGATCCGATTACCCCGTTGCGGACCTGGTGGACCCGAGGGCGCGACCGGAAAAGCTGCAAGACATAATGCGTCGCGTGACAACGGCAGCGCCCTCAATCAGTCAACGCGTGCACTCGCTGAACCGACCGAACATGGTCAGCGTAGGCACCATCGTTTGGTTGGCCAGCGAGCTGATGTTCTTCGCTGGACTCTTCGCCATGTTCTTCACGGTGAAGGCGCAGAACGAGGGCCCGTGGCCACCACCGCCCACCGAGCTGAACCTCGCTTACGCCCTTCCGTTCACGGTCATCCTGGTCTTGTCCTCGTTCACCTGCCAGTGGGGCGTGTTCGCGGCCGAGCGGGGCGACGTGTTCGGTCTCCGACGGTGGTACGTCCTCACGCTGATCATGGGCACGATCTTCGTGCTCGGTCAGGCCGGCGAGTACTACACGTTGGTCACCGAACACGCGACCACGATCTCGTCGTCGGCCTACGGCACGGTCTTCTTCATGACGACCGGCTTCCACGGGCTGCACGTCATCGGCGGGCTGATCGCCTTCGTCTTCCTGATCATCCGGACGAAGCTGAGCAAGTTCACGCCCGCGCAGGCCATCGCAGCCATCGTGGTGTCGTACTACTGGCACTTCGTGGACATCGTGTGGATCGGCCTGTTCGCCGTGATCTACCTCGTCCCGTGATGGCTAGGGGCCGAGTCTCCACGATCGGCTTCCTCGACCGAGGTCGAAACTGAACACCCCGAACCGGACAGCAAGGGTTGCCGCTCTCATGACCACCAACAAGAAACGGAACCGCGCGGGCTCGAAGCTCAAGCGGCGGATCTCCGGTGTGCTGGCGCTGGGCATCGCGCTAGTGGGTGCCGGTGGGCTGTACACCGTCGTGACTCCCGAGCCGCAGACCGCGCACGCCGCTGCGGAGCCGGCTCTGGTGAGGCAGGGCGAGCAGCTCTACAACAACGCCTGCATCAGCTGCCACGGCACCAACCTTCAGGGCGTCAAGGACCGCGGGCCGAGCCTGGTCGGCGTCGGCGAGGCCGCTGTGCACTTCCAGGTCTCCACCGGCCGGATGCCGATGGCGCGCCAGGAGGCGCAGGCGATGCGCAAGCCGCCGAAGTTCGAGCCCGAGGAGATCGACGCGCTGAGCGCGTACGTAGAGACCTACGGCGGCGGACCCGAGTCGCCGAAGCAGGCTGGCGAGGCGCTGCAGGGTCAGAACCCCGCCCGTGGCGCTGAGCTGTTCCGTCTCAACTGCGCCTCGTGCCACAACTTCACCGGACGGGGCATCGCGATGTCCTCCGGCAAGTTCGCGCCGAACCTGAGCGAGGCGACCGAGCAGGACATCTACGAGGCGATGCTCACCGGGCCGCAGAACATGCCGAAGTTCTCGGACCGGCAGCTCACCCCGGAGGAGAAGAAGGACATCATCGCCTACGTCAAGTCCGTGTCCCACGGGAACAACAACCCCGGCGGCAACGACCTGGGTGGTTATGGTCCGGGACCAGAAGGCGTCATCGCCTGGGTGGTGGGCCTCGGCGCGCTGATCGGCCTCACCCTGTGGATCGGAGCCAGGGCATGAGTGAGCAGAACAAGGAATACACAGAGGCTGAACTGGCCGAGATGAGCCGCGACGAGAAGATGCGGCTCGGCCTGGCGCTCGACGACGTCGAGCTCGTCGAGTACACGGAGCGATTCCCCGTCAAGGGGACCCGCGCGGAGCGCCGCGCGGAGCGGAACGTCGCGGGCTGGTTCGTCCTGTCCGGCCTGTCTGCGCTCGCGTTCATCGCGGTCTTCGTCTTCTGGCCGTGGAGCTACGTGGCTCCGTCGGACGAGCGCGGGTACTTCATCTACTCGCTGTACAACCCGCTGATCGGTTTCTTCTTCGGCCTGGCGATCCTGGCCGTCGGCATCGGCGTCGTGCAGTACCAGAAGAAGTTCATCCCGCACGAGGTCGCCGTCCAGCAGCGCCACGACGGGCACGGCTCGGACGAGGTCGACCGCCAGACGACCGCCGCGGTGCTCGCCGACGCCGGCGAAAAGAGCGGCATCGCCCGCCGGTCGATGATCAAGCGCACCGCCGGTTTCGGCGTCGGCGCGTTCGGCCTCGGCGCCGGTGTGTTCGCGGTCGGCGGCTTGGTCCGCAACCCGTGGGCGACCACCGGTCCGGAGTCGCTGCAGCACACCGGCTGGCTGTCGGAAACCGGCGAGAAGACCTACCTGCGCCGCGACACCGGCAACAAGCACGAGGTTTCGCTGCTGCGCCCGGAGGACATCGACGCGGGTGGTTTCGAGACGGTCTTCCCGTTCCGGGAGTCCATGCGGGACACCGAGGAGCTGGAGACGTCGCTGCGCAAGGGTGACGCGCCGGTCATGCTGATCCGGCTTCGCCCTGGCAGCAAGCCGATCAAGCGCAAGGGGCAAGAGGACTTCAACTACGGCGACTACTACGCCTACTCGAAGATCTGCACCCACGTCGGCTGCCCGACCTCGCTGTTCGAGCAGCAGACCGGGCGCCTGCTCTGCCCGTGCCACCAGTCGCAGTTCGACGTGGTCAACACCTACGCCAAGCCGGTCTTCGGTCCGGCGACGCGGGCGCTGCCGCAGCTGCCGATCGTGGTGGATGAGGACGGCTACTTCGTGGCCAAGGGCGACTTCATCGAACCGGTGGGTCCGGCTTACTGGGAGCGTAACGCATGAGCTCGATCACCCAACCGACGAAATCGGAGAGCGCCGCGTACCGCAAGATCGCCACGGCAGCTGACGAGCTCGACTCGCGCTACCAGATGGCCAAGGGCATGCGGCGGCAGCTGAACAAGGTCTTCCCCACGCACTGGTCGTTCCTGCTCGGGGAGATCTGCCTCTACACGTTCATCCTCCTGATCGTCACGGGCGTCTACCTGACCTTGTTCTTCGACCCCTCCATGGAGGAGGTCGTCTACAACGGCGTGTACCAGAACATGCAGGGCATCCCGATGTCCCGCGCGTTCGAGAGCACCCTGGACATCTCGTTCGAGGTGCGCGGCGGTCTGTTCGTCCGGCAGCTGCACCACTGGGCGGCGCTGATCTTCGTCGCCGCGATGATGCTGCACATGTTCCGGGTGTTCTTCACCGGTGCGTTCCGGCGCCCGCGTGAAGCCAACTGGACCATCGGCGCGATGCTGCTGATGCTGGGCATGTTCGAGGGCTTCTTCGGCTACTCGCTGCCGGACGACGTGCTGTCCGGTACCGGTCTCCGCGCCACCCTGTCGGGCATCGTGCTGTCGATCCCGGTGATCGGCACCTGGCTGCACTGGGCCCTGTTCGGTGGCGAGTTCCCCGGCACCGAGATCATCCCGCGCCTGTACATCCTGCACGTGCTGATCATCCCGGGCATCATGCTCGGCCTGGTCGCGGCGCACCTGGCGCTGGTCTGGTACCAGAAGCACACCCAGTTCCCGGGTGTGCGGCGCACCGAGGGCAACGTCGTCGGCGTCCGCATCATGCCGACCTTCGCGCTCAAGGGCGGTGCGTTCTTCGCGCTGGTCACGGGCGTCTGCGCGATCATGGCGGGTGTTTTCCAGATCAACGGGATCTGGCACATCGGTCCGTACAACGCCTCGCAGGTCTCGGCGGCCTCGCAGCCCGACTGGTACATGATCTGGGCGGACGGCATCCTGCGCGTCTGGCCGGCCTGGGAGCTGTACCTGGGTCCGTACACGGTGCCGCCGGTGTTCTTCGCGGGCGTCATCGGCATGGGCGTCCTGTTCACCACGCTGATCGTCTACCCGATGATCGAGCGCAAGCTCAGCAAGGACAACGCGCACCACAACCTGCTGCAGCGGCCCCGCGACGTGCCGGTCCGGACCGGGCTGGGTGTCATGGCGCTGACGTTCATCGCGGTGCTGTTCATCTCGGGTGCCAACGACATCGTGGCGTTCCAGTTCAACATCTCGCTGAACCTGATGACCTGGGCCGGCCGCATCGGTCTGCTGGTGCTGCCGCCGATCGCCTACTACATCACCTACCGGATCTGCCTGGGCTTGCAGCACAGCGACCGCGAGGTGCTGGACCACGGCATCGAGACCGGCATCATCAAGCGCCTGCCGCACGGTGAGTTCATCGAGGTCCACCAGCCGCTCGGCCCGGTGGACGACCACGGTCACCCGGAGGAACTGCCCTACCAGGGTGCTCCGGTGCCGAAGAAGATGAACAAGCTCGGCGCGGCCGGTAGCCCGGTCGAGGGCAGCCTGCTCCGTCCGGACCCGGTCGACGAGACCACGGCCCTGGAGCGCGCGCGGCACGAAGCCATCGAGCGCCAGGCCGCGGCTGAGGCCGAGGCAGCCGAGGAGCGCGAGCTCACGGCGGGAAAGCCGCAGCAGCCCACCGAGTGAGGCACTAGCTGCTAGTCACCGAACGAGGCCCGGTACCCCGATGGGGTGCCGGGCCTCTTCGTTGCGCGGATGTCGGGCCCGGCGCCTACCTTGGCCGGGTGACTTCGATCAGCGATCCGGAAATCCGCGCCTTCCTCGAAGCCGGCACCCGCACCGGCATGCTCGGTTTCACCGCGAGCGACGGGCGCCCGCTGGTGGCGCCGGTGTGGTTCGTGCTGGAGGGCGACGAGATCGTCTTCAACACCGGCAAGGAAACCGGGAAGGGCCGGGCGATCGCCCGAGATCCGCGGGTGGTGCTGTGCGCGGACCTGCCCGAGCCGCCGTTCGGCTTCGTCCAGGTCCAGGGCATCGCGGAGACTTCTGAGGACCCGGCGGAGCTGCTGCGCACCGCGACTCGCCTCGGTGGCCGCTACATGGGCCAGGACCGGGCCGAGGAGTTCGGCCGTCGCAACGGCGTGCCGGGCGAGCTGGTGGTCCGCATCCGCCCGACCAAGGTCATCGCAAGCCTCGACATGACCGCCTGACCCCCGATCGGGGCTCGGAGATCCACAGTTTCAATTGAAACTGTGGTCCCACGGCGTGTTGAGTGCCCGACACGCCGACGGATGTGGACAGGTCGTCCGTCCTGTGGAGTTCTTCCGCAACCAATGGAAATTGGACGTCTGATTTCCATTGAAATTGCGTCACCTCGGTCGGCTGGGGGATTAGTCGATCGCGGCGTAGGCGGTTCGGCCGTTGATGGCTTTGTCCAGCCAGGTCTGCCAGGAGCCGGCCGCGCCTGCGGGTTCGTGCCACGGGGTGGAGCAGCGGACCATGCGGGTGCCGCCGGTGGTCAGCCAGCGGTAGACGACCCGGGCTTCGTCGGCGGTGGTGCCGCGGAGCGGTCCTGCGCCGGGGATGACGGTTTCCGCCGATGCCCGCAGCAGATCGACGACGGGCATCGGGCGCACGCCGCGTCGTGCGTTGCCTGCGGCCGCCAGCTTGCCGTGGCGGATCACCGACAGGTGCCAGCCCCCGCGGCCGTCCGGCCGGGCCGCGATCAGCTCCTCGACGGCGGTCAGAGCGGATAGCCGCTGTCCGCGGTCCAGCGATCGCACCAGCGCGGCGAGCTGGTCGCGGTGCGCGGCGGCGTCCTCGAAGCGCTGGGCGGTTGAGAGGCGGTCGAGCTCGTCCCGCAGACGTTCGAGCAGAACGGAGTTGTGGCCGCCGATGACCTCGCGGATGGAGATCACCTCGGGCTCGTACTCCTCAGCGCTCTGACGGCCGGCGCAGGGTGCACCGCAGCGCCCCAGCTCGTACAAGGCGCACGGCCGCCCTCGCGGATCGCGCGCGGAGATGCGGTCTGTGCACCGGCGCACCGCCGTCACCTCCTGGAGCGCTTCGGCGGCGTCGCTGGCGGCGTTGCGGGAGTTGAACGGGCCCAGCGCGTCCGGTTTCGGGGTGCGCACGATCGACAGGCGGGGGAACGGCTCGTCGGTCAGCACCACCCACCAGGAGCGCTGCGGATTCTTCGAGCGGCGGTTGTAGCGCGGTTGGTGCGCGGCGAGCAGCCGCAGCTCGCGGACTTCGGCTTCCAGCGGGTGCGCGCATTCGACGTGGTCGACGCGCTCGGCTATCGCCACCATCTCCTTGACGCGACTGCGCCGCTCGCCCGCGGTGAAGTACTGGCGGACCCGGCGCCGCAGGTCCGTCGCGGTGCCCACGTAGAGCACCTCGTCCTTGGGGCCGCGGAACAGGTACACCCCGGACGCGTTCGGCAGGCCGTCGGCGAGCCCGCGCTTGCCGCGCTGCTGCGGGGTGACGTCCGGCAGGTGGCTGAGCAGGTCGTCCAGCGTCCGCAGGCCGAGCGCTCCGACGCGTTCCAGCAGGGAGTGCAGCACGTCGACGGTGGCGCGGGCGTCGTCCAGCGCCCGGTGCACCGGTTCGGTCCGGGCGTTGAGCACGCGGGCGAGCGTGCCGAGCTTGTAGTTGGGCGTCTCGTCCCTGGTCAGCACCCGGCGGGCCAGCCGGACGGTGTCCACGACCTGCGGTTTCGGCCAGCGCAGTCCGAGCCGTTCGCAGTTGGCGCGCAGGAACCCCATGTCGAACGGGGCGTTGTGCGCCACCAGCACGCAGCCGCGGCAGAACTCCAGGAACGCGGGCAGCACCGAGTCCATGCGGGGCGCGTCGACGACCATCGCCTCGGTGATGCCGGTGATCGTCACGACCGCTGGTGGGATGCCGCGCTCCGGGTTGACCAGGGTGGCGAACTCGCCGAGCACCTCACCGCCGCGGATCTTGACCGCGCCGATCTCGGTCACCGCGTCCTGCCCGCGATCACCGCCGGTGGTCTCCAGGTCGACGACGACGAAGGTCACCTCGTGCAGCGGGACTTCCTCGCTGGTAAGGATCTCATCGAAGGACAACTGCGGGTGTGCGGACATCGGCGGTCACGTTACGTCCCGCTACCGACAGCGCGGTGGATGCGGGCACCCGGGCGCCCGGCCATTAGCCTGTGGGGGTGGCGCCACCGATGCCGGGGTCAGGAGACACCCCCGAACCTGAGGAGTCTGCTGTGGACAGTGCACAGCAGACCGGCGGCGGGTCGCCCGTGGAGTGGGACGAGCTGCCCGCGCCGCTGCGCGCCCGGCTCGCCGAGCTGGCCGCTGGTGCGCTGGGGGAGATGCGGCACACCGACGTCCCCGCGAAGCTGCGCCCGGTGGTCAAGTTCGCCCCCGCCAAGCGCGCCAAGCTCGGGCAACCGGCGTTGCTCGCCGCGCTGCGCGATTCCGGGGTGTTCCGCACCGCGGTGGTGGACTGGTGCCACAACCACCGCCCGGAAGCGCTCGCCCTCCACGACTCGGACCCGATCGTGGTGGCCGCTGCGGCGGCGCTGCAGGGCTCGCCGATCGCGCCGCACTACGCGGAGCTGATCGCGTTCCGCACCGAGCAGGGACAACTGCGCAGCGAGCGCGACTCCGCGGTGGCGCGGGTCGACCGCCTGACCGCCGAAGTGGACCGGCTGCGCGGCGAACTCGCCGAAGCCCGCCGAGCCGCGGACCGGGTGGGGGAGGAGAGCAGTTCCGAAGCCGACCGGCTGCGCAAGCGGCTCCGCGAACAGGGCGTGCGGCTCAAGGAGGCCAAGGACGCCGCGGAGCGGGCGGACGGCGAGCTGAGCGCGATGCGCGCGGAGCGCGAGGTGGCAGTCGCGGAGATCGCCGCGGAGCGCGATCGGGAGCGGGCGCGAGCGCAGGAGGAGCGGCGGCGCGCGGAGCGCGCGAGCGCCGAGGTCGAGGTGGCGCGGCAGAGCGCCCGAGAAGCCCGTCAGGGCGACGAGGTGCGCTTGGCGCTGCTGCTGGAGACGCTGGAGGGCGCCGTAGGCGGCCTGCGGCGGGAGCTCGGTGCGAGCGGGAGCGGGCCGCGGCCCGCGGACGTCGTGCAGCGGGTGCGGGCGCACTCCGGTGCGACCGGTGATGTTCCGGACGTGGCCGCGTTGGACCGGTTGCTGGGGTTGCCCGCCGTGCACCTCATCGTGGACGGCTACAACGTGACCAAGACCGGGTATCCGGAGCTGCCGCTGTCCGATCAGCGCGACCGGCTGGCGCACCAGCTCGCGGCGTTGTCCGCGCGGACCGGTGCGGAGGTCACGGTCGTCTTCGACGGCGCCGACGTGCTGGCGGTGCCGACGGCCGGGCCGCGCGGGGTGCGGGTGCTGTTCAGCGAACCCGGCGTGCAGGCCGACGACGTGATCCGGGACCTTGTCTCGGCCGAGCCGAAGGGGCGCCAGGTGGTGGTGGCGACCTCGGACCGCGCGGTCGTCACCTCGGTGCAGCGGCGCGGTGCCTACGCGGTTCCCTCGGCGATGCTGCTGGCGCGGTTGAACAGGGTCTGACCCTTCGGCGACAGGATCGACCGCTCGGCGATCGGGCGTGAGTGGCCGATCTCATAATCGATCACGTCGGTGAAGTAGATCTCCCGATCGGGTGGCAGTGACCTTCACAATTCCAGCTTATGCGACTGGAATGTTCGTCACAGTGAGCAAGCGACTCTCCTCCGTTAGAGGTCTTGTGTCGACATGCACAAAATTTGGGCCCCGCTTCTGGACCTCCGGCCTCACCTTTCGTAACCTACTCGGGACCTCGCGGCGATCAGTTGTCCAGAACGGGCGGCCCGCGGGGCACCGCTGAACGACTTGTCGGGGAGTCGGCCAGGCCGGATACGGGGGCATCCGGCAGGTAAGCGGGTGGAGAAGCAGAAGGAGCAGTGCGCGACGTGGCGTCGCACCGACTTAAGCGATCTCTGCGAGGAGCACTGACCGCGACCGCGGTCGTCGCCGTCGTTGGTATGTCCTCCGGACAGGCTCTCGCAACCCCACCACTTCCCGACAACGCCTCGGACGCGGCCAAGCAGGTCCGCGATCTCCAGCACCAAGCTGAGCAGCTCACCGAGGAAAAGAAGAAGGCCGAGGACGACCACCAGGCCAAGGAAGACGAGCTCAAGCGCGCCAACGACGAGGCGGCGCAGGCGGAGCAGGTCGCCAACCAGGCCCGGGTCGACGAGGAGAAGTTCCGCGGCCAGGTCGACCAGTTGACCCACGCCTCCTACCAGGGTGCCCGGCTGAACAAGCTGTCCGCGCTGCTGGTGAGCGAGACCCCCGAGGACTTCCTCAACCGCGCTTCCGCGCTGGACGCGCTGGCCAAGGACAACAACGAGGCGGTCAAGGCCCTCTCCTCGGCCCGCAGTCAGGCCGAGAACGCTGAGCGCGCCGCGAAGGACGCCCGCGACCGGGCCGCGCAGGCCGAGATCGACTCCGCTCGCATCTTCGAGGACTTCCAGAACAAGTCCGACGAGATGCAGGCGCAGATCGAGAAGGTCCAGGCGCGCTACAAAGAGCTCTCCAGCGCCGAGCAGGACTCGCTGAAGTCCGACGGCGAGACCGACGTCGGCTCGATCGCGGGTGCCGGTGCGGCGATCCAGGCCGTCAACGCGGCGCTGGGCAAGCAAGGCTCGCCGTACGTGTGGGGCGCCAAGGGGCCGTCGTCGTTCGACTGCTCCGGGCTGACCTACTGGGCCTACAAGCAGGCCGGCGTCAGCCTCGGCGGCTCGACCAAGACCCAGGTCAACCAGGGCCGCTCGGTGTCCGCCAGCCAGCTGAAACCGGGCGACCTGATCTTCTACTACAGCCCGGTCAGCCACGTGGCGATCTACATCGGCAACGGCAAGGCGGTGCACGCCCCGACCGAGGGCGACGTCGTCAAGGTGTCGAGCTACCAGGCCATCGGTCCGGTGAGCTCGATCCGCCGCGTCGCGGGCTGAGATCGCTGACCTGATCGGGGCCGACGCGCACTGCGCGTCGGCCCCGATTGCTTTTTCCGCGGGGCCCGGGCGATGTCCGAAATGTCCTCGGCCCTAACATGCGCTCCGTGCTGGGCTCGGGGAGCTTTCGCGGGTGGCTGGCGGCCGCCGCCTCCGGTGCGGTGCTGGCCGGGGTGATGGCGATCGGACTGCCCGCGACACCGGGGACGACCCACGTCATGGGGCAGGTCCAGCTGGCGAGTCCCGTGCCGGCGCACGAATCCGCCGTGCGGCAGCTGCTGGCGCAGCGCGCCGCCGCGATCCGGGCCCGGGACGAGTCGGCGTTCGCGGCCACAGTGGACCCGCAGGCTCTGGCGGACTTCCGGCAGCAGCAACTGCGGTGGTTCCGGAACCTGGCGGCAATCCCGTTCACCGAGTGGTCGTACGGGCTGGAGGCGAAGATCGAGCCGCTGGCCACCGGAACCGGTGCGACCTGGGCTCCCAGTGTTTCGCTGCGCTACGCGCTGGCCGGGGTGGACAGCGTCCCGACCGAGCAGCCGATCGAGCACTCCTTCGTGCGCCGGGGCGGTTCTTGGTACGTGGCCGACGACGCGGGAGCGCACCGGTGGCGCGGTCCTTGGGACTTCGGCCCGTGCCACGCGGTGCGTACCCCGGGCGGGTTGGTGATCGGGCACCGCCGGGAACCGGTCGAGCGGGTGGCGCGGCAGCTCGACGCCGTGATCCGCGATGTGACCGAGGTGTGGGGGACCGGCTGGTCCCAGCGGGCCGGGGTGCTGATCGCGGACTCGCGCGAGGAGCTGCGGGCCATGGTGGGCCCTGAGTTCGCGCTGGACGGCATCGCGGCGGTCGCCGTGGCGGATCGGGTGGACACCGCGTCGCGTCGGGTGGAGGGGCAACGTGTGGTGCTGAATCCGCGCGCCGCCGATGAGTTGTCCGACGCCGCGCTGAAGGTGCTGCTGCGCCACGAGATCACCCACATCGCCACACGCGCGTACACAGTGGATGGTGCGCCGATGTGGATGCGCGAGGGCTTCGCCGACTACGTCGGCTACCGCGGCAGCGGGGTGCCGCCGCGCGAGGTGGCACCGGAGCTGGTCCGCCACGTGCGCGCCAGTGGACTGCCCGAGCAGCTGCCGGACAACGACGACTTCCACCAGGCCGACCGCAGCCGGGAGTTGGCCTACCAGCAGTCCTGGTCGTTCGTCCGCCACCTGGTCCAGCGCTTCGGCGAACACCACGTGGTGCGCCTCTACCGCCGAATCGCGGCCATCGACTCATCGGCCGAAGTGGACGCAGCCCTCCGCGAGGAAACCGGCCTGACGACGGCCCAGCTCCAAGCCGACTGGGCCAGGGCTCTCCCCAGAACCTTCGGCTGACGCAAAAGGACCCGTGAGCACTTCGGGTCGCTGCAGCAACCGAAAACGCTCACGGGTCCTTGAGACTCCGTCTGGGATCAGGAGTAGATCGCCTCGATGGTGGCCGCGTGGTTCTGGGCCACCATGTTGCGCTTGAGCTTCAGGCTCGGGGTCATCTCGCCGCTGGCTTCGGTGAAGTCGGTCGGCAGGATGCGGAACTGCTTGATCTGCTCGGCCCGGGACACCGACTTGTTCGCCTCGTCCACCGCCTTCTGCACCTCCGCGCGCACGTCCGGGTCGTCCACCAGGTCGGCCGGGGAGGTGTTCTCCGGGCGGGAGTTGTTGGCCAGCCAGGACGGCAGGAACTCCTGGTCGAGGGTGATCAGCGCGCCGATGAACGGCTTCTTGTCGCCGACCACCATGCACTGGCTGATCAGCGGGTGCGCCCGCATCGCGTCCTCGAGCGCCGCCGGGGCGACGTTCTTGCCGCCCGCGGTGACGATGATCTCCTTCTTGCGGCCGGTGATCCGCAGGAACCCGTCCTCGTCGAGCGAACCCAGGTCACCGGTGTGGAACCAGCCCTCCTCGAGGGATTCCTTGGTGGCCTGCGGGTTGTTCCAGTACTCGCGGAACACCACGTCGCCCTTGACCAGCACCTCGCCGTCCTCGGCGATGCGGACCGTGGTCCCGGCAATCGGCTTGCCGACGGTGCCGACCTTGAACGCGCCCTCCACGTTGACCGTGGCAGCCGCGGTCGTCTCGGTGAGCCCGTAGCCCTCCAGCACCGGTACGCCGATGCCGCGGAAGAAGTGCGCCAGCCGCTCGCCCAGCGGAGCGCCACCGGAGACCGCCGCGATGCACCGACCGCCGAGCGCGGCCCGCAGCTTGCCGTAGACCAGCTTGTCGAACACCAGGTGCTTGAGCTTCAGCGCCAGCCCGACGTTGCCGGTGTCGACGGCGCGGCTGTAGGCGACCGCGGTCTCCTCGGCGGCGTCGAAGATCTTGCCCTTGCCGCTGCCGTGCGCCTTCTGCTTGGCGGTGTTGTAGACCTTCTCGAACACCCGAGGCACCGCGAGCACGAACGTCGGCCGGAACGACCCGAGGTCGTTGACCAGGTCCTTGACGTCGCCGGTGTGCCCGAGGGTGACGCGGCCGTAGATGCACATCACGGTGATCGCGCGGGCGAGCACGTGCGCCATCGGCAGGAACATCAGCAGCGAGTTGCCCGACTTGGTCAGCTGCGGGAACGCCTCGATGTCGGCCCGCACCTCGGCGAGCATGTTGCGGTGGCTCAGCACGCAACCTTTGGGGCGCCCGGTGGTGCCCGACGTGTAGATCAGGGTGGCGACGTCGTCGGCACCCACCGCGCGACGCCGCAGATGCACGTCGCGATCCTCCACCTCGGCACCGAGCGCGGTGAGCTCGTCCACCGCGGCCGCCGCGCCGCCGCTGCTCGGCCCCTCGATCTGCCACACGTGGGACACCTCGGGCAGCCGGTCCACGACGCTGTCCACCTCGGCGCGGTGCGTCTCGGTTTCCACGAAGACCGCCTTGGCGCCGGAGTCGGCGAGGATCCACTCGGCCTGGTCAGCCGAGGAGGTCTCGTAGATCGGGACCGTGACGCAGCCAGCGGTCCAGATCGCGAAGTCCAGCAGGCTCCACTCGTAGCGGGTCCGGGACATCAGCCCGACCCGGTCACCCGGCTGCAAGCCGCTGGCCATCAGGCCCTTCGCCACGGCCAGCACCTGCGCAGCGAAGTCAGCGGCGGTGACGTCGACCCAGGTGCCGTCCGCTCGGCGCCGGAAACTCACCGTGCTCCCGAAGCGCTCCGCGTTGGCCCACACCATGTCGGTGAGGTTCTCGTCATCGGCCACCGCCGTGGTGGCTGGTGCGCTGAACTCTCGCACGTCGAAACCTCCGAAAACACGCCAGTCCGTGGGGCACAACCTAACGCTGATAGTTACTGAGCGGTAGTCCCCTCTGTCCCCGCCGCAGCAGCTAACACAGCCTAGAACCCCCCCGAATCGGTCCAGCGACTCCGGTCGGTGATGCCCGCTGCGCTGTCCGGGTCACGGGTGGTGGGCGGAGGTTTCGGAACGGGCTAGATTCGGTCAGCAGCCGCAGGGGGATGGGAGACGGATGCGCGTCCACGTCGTTTCGGATGTTCACGGCAACGTCGAGGCGCTCAAGCGCGCGGGTGATGGCGCCGACGCGCTCGTGGTGCTCGGCGACCTGATCGACTTCGTGGACTACCACGACCACGGCCGGGGAATCCTGGGCCGCGTGTTCGGCGCGGAGAAGGTAGCCCGGTTCGCCGAGCTGCGGCGCGGTCCGCAGCTCGCGGAGTTCGGCGCCTACGTGCGCTCTCTCTGGGGGAGCCTGGACGACCCGGCGAAGGTGGTCGAGGAGGCGGTGCGCGAGCAGTACGCCGAGCTGTTCGGCGCGCTGACCGCCCCCACGTACGCCACGCCCGGCAACGTCGACGCGCCGCACCTGTGGTCGGAGTTCGCCGGTTCCGGGGTGCAGGTGCTGGACGGCGACAGCGTGCAGATCGACGGCCTGACCTTCGGTTTCGTTGGTGGCACCGTGCTTCCGCCCGGCGCGACCCTGCGCAAGAACGCGGCCTGGACGCCGTACCTGCGGCCCGCTGAGGAGTACGACGCGGCGCTGGCACAGCTGCCCGAAGTGGACGTTCTCTGCACCCACCTGCCGCCCGCAGTGCCGGAGCTGCTCTACGACGTCATGGCCCGCCGATCGGAGCTGGGCTCGACGGCGCTGGCCGAGCGGATCGCCGCCGACCAGCCGCGTTGGTCGCTGTTCGGGCACGTCCACCAGCCGTTGGCGCAGCGGGTCCGCATCGGCCGGACCGAATGCGTCAACGTCGGGCATTTCAAGCGCACCGGACGCCCGTACGTCATCCGGTGGTGAAGACGTTTTTTGAAACGCCGAAGGCATTTGGCCCGCCCGCGGCGCTTGCCCTGCCGCGGGTTCTCAGACGGCGTCTGGTGAGGACGGTCCCAGCGCTGTGCATCAGGCCATGCATGAGTCGGGGATCCCGCAGCTCAGACGGCGTCTGAGGTTCCGCTACCCGCACCGTCACGCAAAATGAGTGCGGAGAACACTTCTCTGGGGAAACCTGCATCCTCGGCGGCACTGGGGTCGGCCGCGACCGGTAGCCTGCAGCGCATGGTCGATCAGTCCACCCAGTCCATCGTGATCGAGGCCCCCGCCGCGCGGATCATGGACGTCATCGGGGATTTCGCCGCCTACCCGGAGTGGGCGGAAGCGGTGAAGGAGACCGAGGTGCTCGCCCAAACCTCGGACGGCAAGGCCGAGCGGGTGCGCTTCGTCCTGGACGCGGGAGTGGTCAAGGACACCTACGTCAACGTCTACGACTGGGCGGCCGACGGGTTGTCGGTCAGCTGGGAGCTCACCGAAGGCCAGGTGCAGAAGGCGCAGCGCGGCAGCTACCGGCTGAACCCGGTGTCCGACCGCCGCACCGAGGTCACCTACAGCCTGGCGGTGGACCTGGCGATCCCGATGATCGGGCTGTTCAAACGCAAGGCGGAGAAGATGATCATGGACACGGCGCTCAAGGAGCTCAAGCGCCGGGTCGAGCACGCCGAGTAAGCCGTTGCGGATCCTGCTGTTCACCGGAAAGGGCGGGGTGGGCAAGACCACCCTCGCCGCCGCCACCGCCGCCCGCGCGGCCGGGGCTGGTGGGAAGGTGCTCGTGGTCTCCACCGACCCGGCGCACTCGCTGGGCGACGCCCTCGGCGTCGAGCTCGGCGCGGAGCCCGCGGAGGTGCGGGTGGACGGCTCCCGCGTCGCGCTGCACGCGGCCGAGGTGCAGACCCGCGCGCTCGTCGACGGCACCTGGCGGGAGCTGCGCGAACACCTTCGGACGATGCTGCAGGGCGCCGGGGTGGACGAGGTCGACGCCGAAGAGCTGACCGTGCTGCCCGGGGTGGAGGACCTCCTCGGGCTCACCGAAGTGCACCGGCTCGCCGCCAGCGGGATCTGGGACACCGTGCTCGTCGACTGCGGCCCGACGGCGGAGACCCTGCGGTTGCTCGCGCTGCCGGAATCGCTGGCCGGTTACCTGGAACGGCTGTTCCCGGCGCATCGACGCGCGGTGCGCGGACTGCTGGCCGGCATCGCGGGCAGCGATCAGGTGCAGCGCTGGGACGCAGTAGCCGACGGACTGGGGCGGCTGGCCGAACGCCTCGCCGCGCTCAAGGACATGCTCACCGATCCGGGCACCAGCGTACGGCTGGTGCTGACCCCGGAGTCGGTGGTCGCCGCGGAGACCCGCCGGACCGTGACCGCGTTGGCGTTGCAGCAGATCCGGCTGGACGGCCTGATCGCCAACCGCGTGGTGCCGCACCCGGGATCGGCGCGGGGCGCGGCGGCGCAGTGGCTGCGCACCCGCCGCCGCGAGCAGGACGACGTCCTCGATTCCCTGCGCGCCGCGACCGACCTGCCCCTGCGAGTCGTGGAGCACCGCGCCGCCGAGCCGGTGGGCGCGGACGCGCTGGGGGAGCTCGGTGCCGAGCTCTACGGCGACGAGGATCCGCGGGAGAACGGTTCGGCTGCGCCGAGCATGCGGGTCACCGGTGGTGGGCGGTCGCTGGACGCGGAGTACGCCCTGCAGATCGCGCTGCCTCTGCACCCCGCGGCGGAGCTGGACATGGCCCGCATCGGTGACGAGCTGGCGATCACAGTGGACGGTCGCCGCCGGTTGGTCGCGCTGCCCGCGGTGCTCCGGCGGTGCGTCGTGACCTCGGCGATCGCCGGCGACGACGGGCTGACCGTGCGGTTCCGGCCCGATCCGGAACAGTGGATGCGGTGAGAGTGTTGGACGAAACGCGCAAGCACGAGCAACTGGTCGAGGAGCTGCGACTGCTGCTCGACGCCCTGGCGGGCAAGGCCGAGGAGTACCTGCGCGGCTGCGACCAGAGCGCGGAGTCTTCCGGGGCTTCGGAGTCCGGGGAGCGCGGTTGCGGCTGGTGCCCGCTGTGCGCGGCGGTGGCGCTGGTGCGCGGACACCGTCCGGATCTCAACGACCAGTTGCTTGGGATCGTGCAGCTGCTGCGGCAGGCGATGGCAGAACCGGCGTCGCAGCCCGAGGAAGAAGAGCCCGAACCGGACGCGTCTGCCAAGGTGCAGCGCATCCGCGTGCAGCGGGTCGGTGGAACGGTGTTGGACGAAGCTGAGGCGCGGTGCTGACCATCGGAGTGGACGTCGGCGGCACCAGCGTGCGCGCCAGTGTCGTCGACCCGCACGGTGAGATCTTGGAAACCCACCGGGTTCCCACGCCGAAGAGCGGCCCGGAATTGAACGCGGCGATCGCGGAAACCGTGCGAACCCTGTCCGACCGGTATCCGGTGGCCGCGGTCGGGCTCGCCGTGGCGGGATTCGTCAGCGAGGACCGGCGGGTGGTGCGCTTCGCGCCGCACCTGGCGTGGCGACAGGTCGCCGTCGCCGACGAACTCGCTGAACAGCTCGGACTCCCGGTCGTGCTGGAGCACGACGCGAATGCCGCGGCGATCGCGGAGCAGCGCTTCGGAGCTGCGGCCGGTGCGCGGGTGGCCGCGCTGGTGGCCATCGGCACGGGCATCGGCGCTGCGCTGGTGATCGACGGCCAGGTCTTCCGCGGCGCCCACGGCGTGGCGCCGGAGCTGGGGCACCTGCGGGTGGTTCCGGACGGTCGGCAGTGCTCGTGCGGCAAGCGCGGATGCCTGGAGCGCTACTGCAGCGGCACCGCGCTGGCCGCCACCGCGGGCGAGATGCTGCGCGGCAGCAGCGAGCCGAGCGCATTGCGGGATCTGGTCGAACTGACCGGTGTGGACGTTGCACGCGCGGCGGAGGCCGGGGATCCGCTGGCCCGGCGCGCGATGGACGACTTGGCGCGCTGGCTGGGGGAGGGCTTGGCGCTGGTCGCCGACGTCTACGACCCGGAAGTCGTGGTCATCTCAGGCGGCGTCTCGAGCTCCGCGCACCTCTACCTCGACGCAGCGCGCGAGCACTACGCAGCGATGATGACCGGCGCGGGCCACCGTCCCCTGGCCGAGGTAGTCGTCGCCCACCACGGTGATTTAGCGGCCATGATCGGCGCCGCAACCCTCGCCCGAGAACACGCCCTCACCACCACGCCAAAAGCTCCGACCGGCGGCTGAGGGCGTCAATTTCGCGAGAAATTGGGCCAGCCCTTCGCCCGACCGCCATCCCTGCGGTGGCGCTACGCGCCGCTGTCATCCAGACCCGGGTGACGGCGGGTCAGACCTGGGCGCCGTCGTCGTCGGAGCTTCGCGGGGGTTGGCGGAGGCGGAGGAGGAGCCAGCCGATGCCGCCGCTGATCAGGACCAGGCCCAGCGGGAGGGTGACCGTGCTGGACAGTCCGGCCAGGCCGGGCACCAGCGCGAACAGCACGCCGACCATGATCACCGCGATACCGATCAGGGTCGTCGCGCGTGGGGTCGGCAGCGGCGGGGGTTCCGGCGGGACGTAGTGCTCGTCCTCCTCCGCGGTGGTCGGCGTCCAGTCGCGCGGGCCGCTGTCCGCCGGCTTGGTCGGCGCGGGCTCGATCGAGGTGGGTTCGACGGCGGGGGGCGCATCCGGCCGCTCGCCCTCGTCGACCGGCTCGCGGTCTTCGGGCCAGCGCGCGAAGTTCTCGTCCCGCTCCAGGTCGGCGACGATCTCGGCGAAGGCCGCATCGATGTCCTCTGGCCCGTCGGCGTTGTCGCGGCGCGTGCTCATACGACTTCCTCGGCCCGATCGCGGTGGATCCGTTGCAGGAACTCGACGCTACCGCTGAACACCCGCGGTGCGTCGTGGTCCAACGTCACTACGTGGAAGCTGTCGGTCAGCACGACCTCGGTGAGGTCCTCGCTGCGCACCCCGTCCAGCACGACCGCGGCGTTGACCGGTTCGACGATGTGGTCGACCTCGGAGCGGTAGAGCAGCACCGGCTGCCGGATCCGTCCGAGGTCGGGGCGCACGACTCCCCACAGCTGCTGCAGGCTCGCCATCGCCCGCAGCGGTAGTCGCTGGTAGGCCAGTTCGAATCCGCCGGGCTTGGCGATGTCGCCGGGGATGCCGCCGAGCGATGGCAGCACCCGGCTGATCAGCGGCAGCATCCGCGCGGCCTTGCGCTGCGTCAGAACAGACGGGTTGACCAGCACGATGCCAGCGATGTCCGGGTGTTCTTGTGCCAGCCGGAGGGTGAGCGTGCCGCCCATCGACTGGCCGAACACGAACACCGACGAGCAGCGCTCGCGCAGCTCGGCTAACTCGCCCGCGACCGTTCGGTACCAGTCCTGCCAATCGGTCTTGTTCAAGTCCTGCCAGCGGGTTCCGTGGCCGGGCAGCAACGGACAGCGGACGGTCAACCCCTCCGCGGCCAGGTGCTCGCCCCAGGCCCGCATGCTCTGCGGGGTGCTGGTGAAGCCGTGGCAGAGCAGTACGCCGATGTCATCCGATCCGTCGTGCGAGAACGGTTCGGCGCCGGAGAGCACGGGCACTGCAGCCTCCCAAAGCATCGGCGTGCCTGTACGGTTCATGGTCGCATGCGAGACCGACAAACGGGACGGCCTCGTCGATCTCGGCGTCCGGTAGATCACCATCGGTGCGGTCGCGTTGTGCTGCTCGCGCACGCTCCGTAGGCTGAGCAGCGAAATCTTGCTGGCAGGGGAGGCGGCGGCGCGGTGTTGTACTGGGTGATGAAGCACATTCTGCTCGGGCCCTTGATGAAGCTGTTCTGCCGTCCGAAGATCGAAGGCGTCGAGCACGTGCCCGCCGAGGGCAGCGCGATCCTGGTCAGCAACCACGTCGCGGTCGCCGACTCGTTCTTCATGCCGCTGATGATGCCGCGGCGGGTCACCTTCCTGGCCAAGCGCGAGTACTTCACCGGCAAGGGCCTGAAGGGCAAGTTCAAGAAGTACTTCTTCTCCGGTGTCGGACAGGTGCCGATCGACCGCTCCAGCGGCGCCGCGGCGCAGGCCGCGCTGGACACCGGGGTCCGGCTGCTCCGCGAGGGCAAGCTGCTCGGCGTCTACCCGGAGGGCACCCGCTCGCCGGACGGCCGGCTGTACAAGGGCAAGACCGGTGTGGCGCGGATGGCGCTGGAGTCGGGTGCGCCGGTGATCCCGATCGCGATGTTCGGCACCGACAAGGTCAACCCCATCGGCTCGAAGATGTGGTACCCGCACAAGGTCGTCGTCAAGGTCGGGCCGCCGCTGGACTTCTCCCGCTACGAGGGGATGGCCGGCGACCGGTTCGTGGAGCGCTCGATCACCGACGAGATCATGTACGCGCTGATGGAGCTGTCCGGCCAGGAGTACGTCGACGTCTACGCGGCCAAGGTCAAGGACGAGCTGACCGCGCAGGGCAAGCAGGTCGCGGGTTGGAAGCCCGCGAACTCCAGCGGTCGGGTGCCCGAGTCGAAGGCGGGCTGACCCGCAACATCAGCCCTGGGATTACCCGCCTACGCTGACCAGGTGAGGTTCTTCTACGACTGTGAGTTCATCGAGGACGGGCAGACCATCGAGCTGGTGTCGATCGGAATGGTCGGCGAGGACGGTCGCGAGTTCTACGCGGTGTCCACCGAGTTCGACGCGTCCCGCGCGGGCGCCTGGGTCCGGCAGCACGTGCTGCCGCAGCTCCCGCCGCCCTCGGACAAGAGCTGGCGCTCCCGCGCCCGGATCCGCGAAGACCTCTACAGCTTCATGACCGCGCGCGGCTCGAACCCCGAGCTGTGGGCCTGGTTCGCGGCCTACGACCACGTGGCGCTGGCCCAGCTGTGGGGCGCGATGCCGATGCTGCCCTCCCGGATCCCCAAGTTCACCCGCGACCTCCGGCAGCGCTGGGAGGACGTCGGAAAGCCGAAGCTGCCCGCAGCCCCGGACAACGCCCACGACGCCCTCGCCGACGCCAAGCACAACCTGGAGCGCTGGAAGGTCATCGAAGAGGTCCGCCGCAAGCGCGGCTTCGTCTGGTAGACGAGTGTCACGGGGCTGGAAGGTGAGCCACGCGTGGGCAAGGGCGCTCGCATCGGGTTCGAGCTCGTGGATCCGCTCCATGACGGGCCGGTAGGCGACAGCCTTTTCGCTGCTGCGTAGGCCCCACAGCTTCTGAAATTCGAACTCGACGGGCGTCTCGAGGCCTAGTTTCGCCAGGTCTTCTTTGATGACCCTGAACACGACGCGGTGCCTGCTGGGTACCGTCCGGGGCTCGCTGCAGGCGGTAGACCCGTTCCCGCCGCTGGTCTGTTTGCCGGTAATTTCGCGGTTACTTGCTGCAACGATCCAGTTCATGCCAGGCTGTGGTTGAAGAGACCTCGATCACATCTTGCTCACGGAGGAGGCGGCGAAAACCATGCCCGCAGGAATGCGTGTCGGAGTGCTCACCGGTGGCGGCGACTGCCCTGGTCTCAACGCGGTGCTCCGGGCGGTGACCCGCAAGGGGATTTCCGTGCACCAGCACGAGATTCTGGGCTTCCGCAGCGGGTGGCTGGGCCCGGTGGAGGGCCTGGTCGCGCCGCTCACCCTGGACCGCGTGGAGGACATCCTCAACCGCGGTGGCACCATCCTCGGCTCGTCGCGGACCAACCCGTACAAGGTCGACGACGGGATCGCCAGGCTCAAGGCCACCCTGGCCGAGAACCGGGTGGACGCGCTGATCGCGATCGGCGGCGAGGACACCCTCGGTGTCGCCGAGCAGCTCACCCACGACGGGGTGCCGGTGGTCGGGGTGCCCAAGACGATCGACAACGACCTGGACGCCACCGACTACACCTTCGGCTTCGACACGGCGGTGCACATCGCCACGGAGGCCATCGACCGGCTGCGGACCACGGCGGAGTCGCACCACCGCGCGCTGGTGGTGGAGGTGATGGGCCGGCACGCGGGCTGGATCGCCCTGCACTCCGGTCTGGCCGGCGGCGCCAACGTGATCCTGGTGCCGGAGCAGCAGTTCAGCGTCGAGCAGGTCTGCGAGTGGGTGGAGCGGCGCTTCGAGCGCCAGTACGCGCCGATCATCGTGGTCGCCGAGGGCGCGGTGCCGGAGGGCGGCAAGGAACTGCTGGTCACCGGTGAGCGCGACGCCTTCGGGCACGTCCGGTTGGGCGGGGTCGGGACCTGGCTGGCCGACGAGATCGCCAAGCGCACCGGCAAGGAATCCCGTGCGGTGGTGCTCGGCCACGTCCAGCGCGGCGGCACCCCGACGGCGTACGACAGAGTCCTGGCCACCCGCTTCGGCCTGCACGCCATCGATGCGATCACCGAGGGCGACTTCGGGAAGATGGTCGCCCTCCGCGGCACGGACATCGTCCGAGTCCCACTGCGCGAAGCGACGGCCCAGCTCAAGACGGTCCCGCGCGAGCGCTACGCCGAAGCCGAAGTCCTCTTCGGCTGACCTGTCCGTCCTGGTTGGACCGCAGTTTCCAGCGAAACTGCGGTCCAACCGGCGTGTCAGACCCCGACACAACGACACCTGTGGACGACTTCCCGAACCCGGGCTCAGCCGCACGACGGTGCTTTGTTTCAGCATGTGGACGCACCTGTTTCACTAGTTAGGCTGACCGCTCGCGACTGGGCGTTGGGGCCGCACGCGGGCCACTCCCGCACACCATGCTCCCTTCACACCCGCGCAAGATCGTTCAACGCGAAGGGGATGCAGTGTCCACGCAACCGGTCGCCAGCGGGGAGCAGGTGCTCATCCGCTCGGCTCGGGACGTCACCGATCTGGTCAACTCGGGCGCTGCGCGGGGCAGCCACGCGAAGATGATCGTGCTGCTGGCGCTCGGCGGCATCTTCCTCGACGCCTACGACCTGACCTCGCTGGCCTACGGCATCACCGACATCAAGGAGCAGTTCGGCCTGTCCCCGGTCGGGGCGGGCGCGGTCACCGCCTCGATCAGCGTCGGCGCGATCCTCGGCGCCTGGCTCGGCGGCATCCTGGTGGACCGACTCGGCCGCTATCGCGTGTTCATGGCGGACATGCTGTTCTTCGTGGTCTCCGCGCTCGGCTGCGCGCTCGCGCCGAACATGGAGGTCCTGATCGTCTTCCGGTTCCTGATGGGTTTCGGCGTCGGCATGGACATCCCGGTGGCCATGGCGTTCCTGGCCGAGTTCTCCCAGTTGCGGGGCAAGGGCAGCAAGGGCTCGCGCACCGCTGCCTGGTCGCCGGCCTGGTACGTGGCCACCAGCGCCTGCTACTTGGTGATCATGGGCCTGTACTTCGTGCTGCCCGACCAGCACCACGACCTGCTGTGGCGGTTCACCGTCGGCTTCGGCGCGGTGCCCGCGCTGGTCATCCTGCTGGTGCGCAACAAGTACATGAACGAGTCGCCGTCCTGGGCGGCCAACCAGGGCGACCTGGAGCGGGCGGCGAAGATCCTGCGCAAGTCCTACGGCGTCAACGCCGTGGTCGCCCCCGACGCGGAGGTGGCTGTTTCGAAGGCCGATCGCAGCGGCCTGCGAGACTTCGCACGGCTCTTCGAGCGCCGCTACCGCGGCCGGACGTTCCAGGCGCTGGCCATCGGCCTGGCCCAGACCTTCGGCTACAACGCGGTCGCCTACGGCCTGCCGATCATCATCACCAGCATCCTCGCCCAGGGCGCGCTCAACACGATCACCGCATCGCTGGTGCTCAACCTGGTCTTCGCGGTCACCGGTGGGCTGCTCGGCATCCGGCTGGCCAACAAGGCCGGGGCCTGGAAGCTGACGTTCCTGGGCTTCGCGGTGCAGCTGGCGTCGCTGGTGGTGCTGGCGCTGATCGGCAAGCCCTCGGCCACCGCGTACGTGCTGTTCGCGATCTTCGCGCTGGGCGCGTTCATGTTCGCCCAGGCATCCGGACCGGGTGCGCACTTCATGAGCTTCGCCTCGCTGAGCTATCCGACGGAGATGCGCGGCACCGGCATCGGCTTCAACCAGGGGACCCTGCGGGTCGGTTCCACGATGGCGCTGTTCTTCTTCCCGGTGCTCAGCGCCGCCCTCGGCAGCGGAGTGTTCTGGGTGATCGCCCTCGCCCCGCTGATGGGGCTGGTGGCCCTGCTGGCCAAGCGCTGGGAACCGGTCGGCTACGACGCCGATGCGGTCGAGGCCGAGTGGCAGCGGGAAGTCGTTGACGAGGTGCCGTCCCGCGGCTGAAGATCGGGTTCCCGGCACCCGTGAGACCCCGGAGCAGCCCCCGAACGCTCAGCTGGGATCACCGCAAGCTCGGCGGCACCTACTGAATCGAGACCTGCTGGGCTTCCGCATCGTGGGACGCGCTTCCCGGAGTAAAACCACTGGCGCCGACCGCCTATTCTGGGAACGTGAACTGGACCGTCGACGTCCCCGTGGACGACCTGCCCGAACTGCCGCCGCTGCCGCCTGAGATGCGCGCCCGGCTCGACGACGCCCTGGCGCGTCCGGCCGCCCAACAGCCCAAGTGGCCGGACCAGGAACAGGTGAACAACGTCCGGAAGGTGCTGGAGAGCGTTCCTCCGGTGACCGTCCCCTCCGAGGTCGACCAGCTGCGCCAGCATCTCGCAGCGGTCGCTAGGGGCGAAGCCTTCCTGCTCCAGGGCGGTGACTGCGCGGAGACGTTTGCGGACAACACCGAGCCGCACATCCGCGGCAACATCCGCACCCTGCTGCAGATGGCGGTGGTGCTGACCTACGGCGCGAGCATGCCGGTGGTCAAGCTCGGCCGCCTCGCCGGGCAGTACGCCAAGCCGCGCTCCAGCGACACCGACGCGCTGGGCCTGCCGTCCTACCGCGGTGACATGGTCAACTCGATCGTGGCCACCGAGGAGGCGCGCCGCCACGACCCGTCGCGGCTGATCCGCGCCTACGCCAACGCCAGCGCCGCGATGAACCTCTCCCGCGCCCTGACCAGCGCGGGGATGGCCGCGCTGACCAAGGTGCACGACTGGAACAAGGACTTCGTGCTCAACTCCCCGGCCGGGGAGCGCTACGAGTCGGTGGCCGCCGAGATCGACCGCGGCCTGCGCTTCATGGCGGCCTGCGGGGTCGATGACTCCAGCCTGCACTCGGTGCAGTTCTACGCCAGCCACGAGGCGCTGGTGATGGACTACGAGCGCGCCATGCTGCGCCTGGACACCACCGGTGAGAAGCCGCGGCTGTTCGACCTGTCCGGCCACTTCCTGTGGGTGGGGGAGCGGACCCGCCAGCTCGACGGCGCGCACGTCGCCTTCGCCGAGATGATCTCCAACCCGATCGGCGTCAAGATCGGCCCCGGCACCACGCCGGAGCAGGCCGTGGAGTACGTCGAGCGGCTGGACCCGAACAACGAGCCGGGCCGGCTCACGCTGATCAGCCGGATGGGCAACGGCAAGGTCCGCGACGTGCTGCCGGAGATCGTGGAGAAGGTCACCGCCTCCGGGCACCAGGTGATCTGGCAGTGCGACCCCATGCACGGCAACACCCACGAGGCCAGCACCGGCTACAAGACCCGCCACTTCGACCGGATCGTGGACGAGGTGCAGGGCTTCTTCGAGGTCCACCACCGCCTCGGCACCCACCCCGGCGGCATCCACATCGAGCTGACCGGCGAGGACGTCACCGAGTGCGTGGGCGGCGCGCAGGAGATCTCCGACGCCGACCTCTCGGGCCGCTACGAGACGGCCTGCGACCCGCGCCTGAACACCCAGCAGTCGCTGGAACTGGCGTTCCTGGTCGCTGAGATGCTCCGCGGCTGACACCAGCTGAGCAGAAGGCCCGGAACCCACGAGGTTCCGGGCCTTCTGTGGCCGTGAGCGTTTTGGGTCGTCATAGCAGCCCGAAGTGCTCACTGCTGCTGACCAGCGTTTTCAGAACCCGTGGCGGTGCGAGCGCCGAGGGTGGGCTATGCGCCTAGGCGCATCAAAGACAAAGGATCAGAAACAGGCACTCAGGCCTGCCGTTGATGCACGGGCGTGCGGGAGAGGCGGCCGAACGCTTCGCTGAGTCCCAGCGGGTCGTAATGGACCAGCGATCGGGCGCCGAGCACCGCGGCGCCGATGCCCACGGCGACGAACGGCCAGTTGTACATCGCCTGCTCGCCGTCGGGGTAGTACGCCAGCACCAGCGCGATCGACGCCCCGACCACGTAGGACAGGGCTCGCGGAGTCCAGGCGAACGCCGCGCCCAGCGCGAGGCCCCAGGTCGTGTACCAGGGCAGCAGGACCGGCGACAGGAACGCGCCGAAGCACAGAACGATCGCCGCGCGACGCACCGCTTCGGGACCGCCGTCGCGCGCCTGCCACCAGTTCCAGGCGAGGATCGCCACCAGCAGCAGGGAACCGAGCGTGCGGGTGGCGCCCACGAACGGCCAGATGTTGACCTCGCCGAACAGCGACACCAAGCTGTGCACCGCCTGGCCCACGGCCGTCGGCGCCGACAGGTAGTTGACGATCATGCCGGGCGCCGACAGCGCGCCCAGCCAGCCGAAGCCGACCTTGGCCAGCAGCGTGCACCCGCCGAAGATCACCACGAAGATCCCGAGCGAGGGGGCCACCGCGCGCAGGAACCGCTGCCACAGCGGACCGGTCAGCCGGGACGCCCAGATCCACACCAGGAACGGCAGCGCCAGACCGGCAGTGGCCTTGATCGCCATCGCCGCCGAGGCCAGCGCCATTCCGCTGACGTGACGGCCCTCCAGCACCAGCAGCGTGCCGACCGACAGCAGCCCGATCATCAGCATGTCGTTGTGCGGGCCGCCCACCAGGTGCACCACCGTCATCGGGCTGGCCGCGACCAACCACAGCGCTACCGGCAGCCGGCCGCCGAGGTGGCGAACCAGTCCGGGCAGCGCGCAGATCAGCATCACCAGACCACCCAGCAGCACCAGCCGCATCACGACGACGCTGATGATGATGTCGTGCCCGGCCAGCAGGATCACGCCCTTGGCCACGCCCATGAACAGCGGCCCGTACGGCGCGGGCGTGGTCTGCCAGGTCGGGTGCACGTTCTCCGGGATCGGGCCGGTGAGCGCGGCCGGACCGACGCCGTAGGGGTCGAGACCGTTCAGCGCCAGCAAGCCCTGGCCGAGGTAGCTGTAGACGTCGCGGGTGAACAGCGGCGGGGCGATGAGGATCGGCACCAGCCAGGCGACCGTCGCCCACAGCACGCCGCGGGAGGTCACCAGGTGGGCCAGCACGCCGCGGCCGAGCCGCACCCACGCCCACACCAGCAGGGCGAACCCGATGTAGACGACGGCGACCGCGACGTCGCGGCCGTGCCCGTGGCGCAGCACCAACAGCGGACCGGTGTCCAGGACCGGGTCGTGCACGAGCGTTCCGGCAGCGCCGAAGGAACCGATCAGCAGCAGCACGGAACCGATCGCGCCCAACGCGATGGTGCGCAAGGGCAGCGGACGGCTCTCGTGCCGTTCGCCAGCGGCCTGGTCGGCTGTCGTGTTGTTGGCCTGCTCGGGCCAGTCGGGTGCCGACTCGGTGGAAACACTCGGGGGCATCGTGCTCGCAATAGTTCCACAACCGGCCTGCGTCTCGGCTGTGACCAGGCGAGATTGTCCGAGTCGACGCCGATCAGGTGAGTTCGAGAGGCTGGTAGCCGCAGGTAGATCCCACATCGGGAAAACGTTACGCAACCCGATGGAGATCAGGATCACAGTGCATCACAGCGCCGTGACGTGGATCTCGCTTCCCGGTTCGACCTTGGAGCCCGGCAGCGGGTACTGGCCGAAGATGATCATGTTCTCCCGGTGGAAGATGGCGTTGACGTTGAGCGTCAACCCCAGCGCCGCGACCTGCTGCTGCGCTTCCTCCACGCTGACCCCGTTGAGGCTGGGCACGGTCACCGCATTCGACAGCTTCACCCCGATGCGGGGCTTGCCGACCAGCTTGATCTCGGTGCCGATCTCCGGATCGGTGCCGATGACGTGGTCGGCAGCCACGTCCGAGTTGAACTCGCGGTCCAGTTCGTAGGGCTCGAAACCGGCGTTGGTCAGCGTGGTGAAAGCGTCGTCGCGGCTCATCCCGCGCACGTCGGGCACCGGCACCGGCGGCGGACCCTTGCTGACGATCAGCGACACCTCGCCGCTGATGTTCAGCGGGGTGCCGGGCGCCGGGTCGACGCTGATGACCCGGCCTTCCGGCACGCTGGTGTGGAACTGGTCGGCCGACTCGTCGTGCTTGGGCTTCAGCTTCGCGTTGCGGATGATGCTCTCGGCCTCGGCCAGCGGGGTGCCCTCGGCGATCTCCGGCACCTTGGGCTTGCCCAGCGACACCACGAGGTCGACGCTGCTGCCGCTGCGCACCTGCGAACCTTCGCGCGGGTTCGAGCTGATCACGACGCCTTCTGGCACGTCGTTGTTGTTCTCGCGGGTCACGTTGCCGGTCAGCTCGACATCCGAGAGCGCCTTCTGCGCAGCCGCCTCCGGCTCGCCGACGAGCTTGGGAACGTCGATGTAGCTGCCCAGACCGAGCCAGAACGCCGCACCTCCCACGAGAGCGGCGAGCACCAGGACGATCGCGGTCCAGATCGCGACGGTCCGCCGCCCGTTCTTGCGCTCGCGGACCGGTCCCGCCGGGACCCGCGCCATCTCCTGCGTGAAGTCGTCGTCGGTGGTCGGACGCAACATCGCCCGGGTGGGATTCGGCTGCTGCGGTGGCGGTGCGGCCTGGACGGTCGGGAACTGTACGGTCGGCGGATCACCCGCGACAGCGGGCATCAGGGTGGTGTTCTCGGCCGACTCGGGGACCGGCACCGGGACCAGCGAGATGCCGAGCTCGTCGCGCGTCTGCTGCAGCTCGGCGAGGAACGCCTCAGCGCTCTGCGGGCGCTGCGCCGGATCGCGGCGGGTGGCGCGCACCACCAGGTCGTTGACGACCGGCGGGAGGTCGGGGATCTGCTCGGCCGGCGGCGGGACGTCGTCGTTGACGTGCCGGTAGGCCACCGAGAGCGCGGTGTCGCCGACGTAGGGCGGCCGGCCGGTGAGCATCTCGTAGAGCACGATCCCGGCCGCGTAGACGTCGGTGCGCGCGTCGGCGGCGCCGGTGGTGACCTGCTCGGGGGAGAGATAGGCGACGGTGCCGAGGATGACGCTGCCGCTGGTCGTCCCGGCCTCGGCGGCCGCCCGGACCAGCCCGAAGTCGGCGACCTTGACCGAGCCGTCGGTGCCGATCAGCACGTTCTCCGGCTTGACGTCGCGGTGCACCATCTCGGCCTGGTGCGCGGCCTGCAGAGCGGAGAGCACGGGCTCGATCACGCTCAGGGCCGTCGCCAGCGGCAGTGGCCCGCGCTCGTCCATGATCAGGTCGCGCAGCGTGCAGCCCTCGACCAGCTGCATCACCAGGAAGACGTGCTCCTCGCCGGTGCCGTGGTCCACGCCCTGGTCGTAGACGGCCACGATGTCGGGGTGGTGCAGCTTGGCCGCTGCCCGGGCCTCGCGTTCGAAGCGCTCCACGAACGACCGGTCGCCGGAGTACTGCGCATCCATGACCTTGATCGCCACCGGCCGGTCCAGCCGGGTGTCCAGGCCTCGGTAGACGGTGGACATGCCACCGCGGGCGATCAGCGCGTCGACCCGGTACCGGCGTTCGAGCATGGCTCCGACGAGGCTCGCGCCGCGTTCTCGCCGTGTCTCAGAAGTCATATTCCGCCAACCGCCGGGTAACCGTTCCTCCCCGATTGTGGCAGGTGCGGACGACACGCCGGGGCCAGGCCGTGGGATGGGTCATGATCTTGATCGGATGGCGGGGTGCGTGGATCTTCTGGCCGGTGGCACTCGGCGTCGGACCCTGCGATGTGGCAAGGTATGTAATGTGAGTGCGATCCCCGCTGCCCCGGATGTGCTCGCTCCCGATGTGGAGGTCGTTCCGCTGGACGCCGTTGCTGAACGGCTCGGGCGGTCCGTGACCCGGGTGCACCAATTGATTCGTGATGGACATCTACTGGCTCTGCGCCGCGACGCCGTGCTCGGCGTTCCCGACGCGTTCCTCACCGGCAACGAGATCGTGAAGGGCTTGCCCGGCACGATCACCCTGCTGCGGGACTCCGGCTACCACGAGGACGAGATCCTCCGCTGGTTGTTCACGCCGGACGACTCGCTGCCGGGAACCCCGATCGACGCCCTGCGTGGCGACCGGGGCCGGGAGGTCAAGCGCCGGGCTCAGGCAATGGGCTTCTGATCTGCTCGTGAGCGGCGACGGTGGTGCGAGCGACCATCGCCGCTCACGGCCCGACAATCCTCTGAGCTGCGAGTTTCCCGGAGATCAGGACCGGTGGAACGCCGACTCCCGGCGTTGTCCCGGAGCCTGCCAGCACCACGTTGCCCAGGCCGCGAACCAGGTTCCGCGGCCGGAACGGACCGGTCTGCGGGAAGGTGTGCGCGGCCGAGAACGGCGTCCCGGCGGCATGCCCCTGAGCTGCCCAGTCCGCGGGCGTGACCAGCTCCTGCACCTCGATCGAGGAGCCGAAGTCGGTGAAGCCGCGACGCTCCAGAGCGCGCAGCAATTCATCGCGATATGCGGGGCCGATGCGGTCCCAGTCGAAATCACCGGTCGCCAGGTTCGGGCACGGCGCGAGCACGTAGTGCAGCTCGCGGCCCTCCGGAGCCAGCGTCGGATCGGTCGTGGTCGGCCGCGTGACCAGCAGCGATGGGTCGCTCATCAACGAGCCGTCGCGGATGATCTCGGTGAACGTCCGGTTCCAGGCATCGCCGAAGGAGATCGTGTGGTGCGCGTCGGACCAGCTGCGCGTGGTCCCCGCGTGCAGCACCACGGCCGACGGTGACCAGCGCAGACGCCGCCGCGGCCGCAGTCCGAGCAGCCGGTGCACGACCGGCAGGTCTGGGGTGAGCACGAACGCGTCGGCCTCGATGCGTTCACCAGCCGCAGTGCGCGCTGCGGTGAGCCGGTCGCCCCGCCGCTCCAGATCGGTGACCTCGGTGTCGTACCGGAAAACAACACCCGCGTCCGCAGCTGCGTCGGCGAGCGCCTGAGGCACCGCGTGCATCCCGCCGCGCGGGAACCACACGCCGTTGATGGTGTCCATGTAGGAGATGACCGCGTACAGCGCGAGCGCGCGGCGCGGATCCAGGCCTGCGTAGAGCGCCTGGAACGAGAACACCCGGAGCAGCCGCTCGTCGTGCAGGAAACGGCCGATCGCCGGGCCCAGGCGGCCGAAGCCGCCCAGCGCGGTCAACCGGGCCAGTTCCGGCGACACCAGGTCCAGCGGCGAGTCGAAGTTCGCGTCGATGAACCGGTGCATCTCCGCCCGGTACACCTCGGTCAGCCACTGCCGCAGCCGCCGGTACCCGGCCGCCTCCGCCGGTCCGGCGAAGCGGCGGACCTCCTGCTCCATGGCCTCGGCGTCGGTGTGCACGTCCAGCGTCGAGCCGTCGGCGAAGCGCGCCTGGTACGCCGGGTGCAGCGGGATCAGGTCGAGGCGGTCGGCCAGCGAGTCGCCGACCGCGTGCAGCGCTTCGTCGACCAGCTCGGGCATGGTCAGCACGGTCGGGCCGGTGTCGATGCGGTAGCCGTCCAACCGGTGCAGCCCGGCGCGGCCGCCCGGCAGCGACGCCCGCTCCACCAACGTGACCTTGCGGCCGGCCCCGGCCAGGTGCAGCGCGGTGGCGAGCCCGGCCAGCCCGGCGCCGAGGACCAGGACGTGGTCGCTGGGGCCGGTGGTGGTGCGCATCAGCGGGTGCGGTCGGTGACGGCGACCGCCAGCTCGGCGAGCCGCGACGTTGCGGGTTCGGCCAGGTTCGCGCCGTGCAGCGCGAGCAGCGCCGATCCGGTCAGGTCGGTGATCCGCTTCTCCACCGCGGCCACCGCGCCGAGCCGGGTGAGCACTTGCCGCGCCTGCTCGACGCGCTGCTCGTCCAGCTCGGGGTCGCCGAGGACGCTGTGCAGCAGGCCCAGCGCTTCCTGGTCGTTCTGCTCGCGGGCGGTGGCCGTGGCTTCGGCGATCAGCACCGTCCGCTTGCCCTCGCGCAGGTCGTCGCCCGCGGGCTTGCCGGTCACCTCGGGGTCGCCGAAGACGCCGAGCAGGTCGTCGCGCAGCTGGAAGGCGACGCCGATGTCGGAGCCGAACCGGCGCAGCGCCTCCAGTGCCTCCGGGCTCGCGCCGGCGATCTCGGCACCCAGCTCCAGCGGGCGCTGCACCGTGTAGGACGCGGCCTTGAGCTGGCAGATGCGCAGCGCGGCCTGCGGGGTCTCGTCGCCCCGGACCTGACCGAGCACGTCCAGGTACTGCCCGGCGAGGACCTCGGTGCGCATCGCGCGCCACGGCCGCAGCGCTCGGTTCAGCGCCGTCGGCGGAATGCCCGCGCTGTGCAGCATGTCGTCGGCCCAGGTCAGCGCCAGGTCACCGAGGAGCACGGCGCTGGCCATGCCGAACTGCTCAGCGTCGCCGGTGAAGCCGGACTCCTGGTGGACCTGCTCGAACTTGCGGTGCACGGTCGGATTGCCGCGCCGCGTGTCGGACTCGTCGATGAGGTCGTCGTGCACCAGCGCGCACGCCTGGATCAGTTCCAGGGCGCTGGCGGCGCGCAGCATCGCCACCGCCGCTGGGCCCTCGGCGCTGCCGCCGGCCGCGCGCCAGCCCCACCAGGCGAACGTGGGGCGGATCCGCTTGCCGCCGTTGAGCACGAAACCGGCCAGCTCGGCCACCGCAGCCCCGAAGGCCGGGTCGAGGTCGAGGGCCTCGGACCGGCGGGACTGCAGGAATTCGGTCAGCTTCTGCTGGACCTGATCGGGAAGGCTCGACTCCACGACGGTGTCCTTGCTGGTTGCTTCTGCGGTAACCGAATGTGATGTGGTCACGGCTCCATCCTCCGCGATGCCCTCCGCGTTCGGCTGCCCGGGCTACCGGTTAGCTCCCAGTCATTGGGAAGACTTCGGAGCGTAGTCGATTTGTCCCTATGCTGAGTGGCATGGCAGTGGTGGTGGATCGGTTGCGCACCAAGCGGACGACCTTCTCGGTGGAGTTCTTCCCACCGCGCAACGACGACGAGGAGCGCGTCCTCTGGCGGGCGGTGCGCGAGCTGGAACCGCTGGACCCGGCGTTCGTGTCGGTGACCTACGGCGCGGGCGGCTCCAGCCGGGACCGCACGATCCGCACCACCGGGCGCATCGCCCAGGAGACCACCCTGACCCCGATGGCGCACCTGACCGCCGTCGACCACTCGGTGGCCGAGCTGCGCAACGTCATCGGATGGTACGCCGCATCCGGCGTGCGCAACGTGCTGGCGGTTCGCGGCGACCCGCCGGGCGACCTGAACGGCGAGTGGGTCCGTCACCCGGACGGGCTGGAGTACGCCGACGAGCTGGTGCGGCTGATCCGCGAGCTCGGCGACTTCTGCGTCGGGGTGGCGGCGTTCCCGCACGGGCATCCGCGCTCGGCCGATCTGGACGTCGACGCGGATCACCTGGTCCGCAAGGTCCGCGCGGGTGCGGGGTTCGCCGTCGCCCAGCTGTTCCTGGAACCGGAGTACTTCCTGCGGCTGCGCGATCGGATGGCCGCGCGCGGTTGTGACGTGCCGCTGCTGCCTGGCGTCATGCCGATCACGACGCCGCGGGTGCTGTCGAAGTTCGGCGAACTGGCCGGAGTTCCGGTGCCCAGGGCGATCGAGGACCGGCTGCTCCCGCTGGCCGACGACCCGGCCGGATTCCGCCAAGCCGGGGTGGACGTGGTGACCGAACTCTGCGCCCGCCTGATCGCCGAAGGCGTTCCTGCGCTGCACTTCTACACCCTCAACCGCTCCAAAGCGACGCGCCAAGTCGTCGCCGACTTGGGCCTGTGACGGAGCTCGTCAGGCGGCCTGGTCGGCGCGGTTGCGGAGGTGGTTTCGCAGGGCGAGGACGGCGACCAGCGCGGCGGCGACGAAGGTGAGGATCACGACCAGCAGGGCCCAGCCGACCCAGTCCGCGCCCGCGGAGTTCGAGAACTGGTAGATCGCCGACATCTGGGTGACCGCGCCCGGCTGCAGCGTCCAGCTGACGGTGCCCGCCGACTCCTGGCCGTTGGTGTTGGTGATCTCGCCCGGCGCGCTGATCTTCAGGTCCACCGCGGAATCGGTGTCGGCCAGCGGGGTCAGGTCCACTGAACCGTCGAAGATCACCAGCGAGCCGGACCGCGACAGCTTCAGCTGGTACCGGGAGTCGGACTGGCTCAGTCCGGCAGCCAGCTCCTGGACTTCCTCGAAGTTCAAGTCGTGGAAGGACAACCGGGAACCCACGCGACCCTCGCCGCGGTACGGCGCGACCTCGACCCGGTCGGCCAGCGAATCCGGCGGGTGCAGCTGGAACGGCACCTGGCCGTCGGGGGTTTCGGTGGCCACCAGCACTTCGCCGGACACCAGGTCGTCGCCGGAGACGTTCATCGAGGCGTTGACGCGCAGGCACCCGCCGAGCAGCGTGCCGAGCACGATGATCAGCACCAGCAGCGATGCTGCGCGGCGACGCGGTTTCTTGGCCTCCACCTGCGAGATCTTCGCATCCAGCAGCCGATTTCGCCGACCGCGAGACCCCTTCGTCGTAGTGCGGGTGGGGACTGGGCACCCGCGATAGCGTGGCTGCCATGGGAGTTGACCACAACGGCGTGCACGAGATCAGCGATCGGTTCGTCGACGAGCTGGCCGCGCTCGACCCGATCACCGCGACGTACCTGGGTGTGCCAGGTGGAGAAGAAGAACTGACCGACTACTCGCCGGACGGGCACCGGGCCCGCGCCGAGCTGTCCCGCCGCAGCCTGGCGGCGGTGGAAGCCGCCGAGCCGCGCGACGATTCGGAGCGCATCGCCCGAGCGGTGTTCTCCGAACGGGTGGGGCTGGACCTGGAACTGCACGAGATCGGTGCGGACATGTCCGCGCTGAACGTGATCGCCTCTCCCGCGCAGGAACTGCGGCAGGTCTTCGACCTGATGCCGACCGACACCCCGGATCACTGGCGGACCATCGCCCGCCGGCTGTCGAAGATGCCCGAGGCATTGCTGGGCCTGCGCGTCGGCCTGCTGACGGCGGCCGCGGACGGCAACCTGTCGGCGGCGCGGCAGGTCCGCAAGGTCGCTGAGCAGTGCGACACCTGGTCCGGTCGCGGTGGGCAGTCGTCGTTCTTCGCGGCGATGGTGGAGCGCGCTGACGGCGTGGACGAGTCGCTGCGCCGCGACCTGGACACGGCGGCGGAGTCCGCGGCCGAGGCCTACGCCGGGCTCGCGGACTTCCTGCGCGGCGAGCTGCTGCCGAAGGCGCCGGAGAAGGACGCCGTCGGCGAGGAGCGGTACCGGCTGTGGTCGCGGTACTTCACCGGCGCCCGGCTGGACCTGCGCGAGGCCTACGAGTGGGGCTGGGCGGAGTTCGCCGGCATCGAGGCGGAGATGAAGCAGATCGCGAACCGGATCAAGCCGGGCGCGACGCTGGCCGAGGCCGCCGCGGCGCTCGACGCCGACCCGCGCTACCAGGTCCACGGCCAGCAGGCCTTCGAGGAGTGGATGCAGCGGCTGTCCGACCAGGCCCTGCAGGACCTGCGCGGCACGCACTTCGACATCCCGGACCCGCTGATGGAGCTGGAGTGCCGGATCGCCCCGCCGGGCGGCGGCGTCGGTGCCTACTACACCGGGCCGACCGACGACTTCTCCCGGCCGGGCCGGATGTGGTGGTCGGTGCCCGCCGACAAGCAGGACTTCCCGACCTGGCGCGAAGTGTCCACCGTGTACCATGAGGGCGTGCCGGGACATCACCTGCAGGTGGCGACCGCGGTGCACGAAGCGCAGCGGCTGAACAAGTTCCAGCGGTTGGCCTGCTTCGTCTCCGGCCACGGCGAGGGCTGGGCGCTCTACGCCGAGCGCCTGATGCGCGAGCTGGGCTACCTCGAGGACGACGGCGATCTGCTGGGCATGCTCAACGACCAGCTGTTCCGCGCGGCGCGAGTGGTCGTCGACATCGGCATGCACCTGGAGCTGGAGATCCCGGCGGGCACCGGATTCCACGAGGGCGAGCGCTGGACCCCGGGGCTGGGCCTGGAGTTCATGCTCAACCGGACGATCACCGACCCGCAGCACGTCCGCGACGAGATCGACCGCTACCTGGGCTGGCCCGGCCAGGCGCCGTCGTACAAGCTCGGCGAACGCCTCTGGCGCGCGGCCCGCGAGGACGCGAAGCAGCGCCACGGCGCGAACTTCGACGTCAAGCAGTTCCACACCACGGCCCTCCGCATGGGCGGCATGGGCCTCGACACCCTCCGAGAGCAACTCGCTCAGCTCTGATCTCGGTGAAGTCAAGGATCAAAGACGGGCGCTGAGCTCAGCGTGAAGGGCGCCTCCGATCGGTTCGCTCCGGTCGGAGGTGCCCGTCACGCGTCTTCGGGCAGCTCTTCGAGGGGGAGCGGGCGGCCGAGGACGGCGAAGGGACGCGGGTCGCCGGTGAAGCGGTAGTTGCGCAGGACGTCGGTGAAGCCGACCCGCCGGTACAGCTTCCAGGCGCGCGTCGGGCCTTCCGGGGTGGACAGCAGGACCTTGTTGCCCGGCGCGTCGGTCAGCAGGCGGCGCAGGATGCTCTCGCCGAGGCCGGCGCCCTGCGCGGCCGGGTGCACGTGCAGCTCGGTCAGCTCGAAGTAGTCGTCCAGCCAGTCGCCGATCGCGACCTCGCTGGCCATCAGGCCGCGGCGGACCTGCTCGTGCCACCACTGGCCGGGGGCACCGAGGTAGCCGTAGCCGATGCCGATGAGCTGGTCCTGCTCGCTGAACGCGCCGATGCAGCGCCAGCCAGCGCGCAGCATGTGCGCCGACCACATCGGGGCGCGCTGTTGTGCGGTGCTGGGCGGGTAGCCCATCGCGGTGACGTAGACCTGCAGGGCCTCGGGCAGGCGGGCCCGCAGCTGGTCGGTGGTCAGCTCGGCGATCCGGTCACAGCGGGGCGAGGGTGCGGCGGTCACGGCCGAACATTAGCCGGTTCGCGGTGCGAGGTCCTTCCTGGCGTGCCCTCCGGGTGTCGGCGCGGTCACCTCGTGTTCGATTCGTCCTTTCGGGTGGTCATCTTCGCTGGCCATGACTCGAACAGGTGAGCTACGGCGCAGTGCTTGAGTCGATCGGCCGAGCGCGCTAATCTGAAGATGTTCGAACGAAGGTTCGATGAACTTGAGTTCGAACACCGGGTCCGGTGGTGGAGTGGGGGAAGCACTCCGCCACCGGGCCTGCCGCCTCGGAGAGCAGCTGCTCGGGGACGTGTCGTCGCTGGGCAGCGCGGTCCCCGGGCGGTGTGGACGGCTTCGTCGTGCAGAGGAGAGCGCCGATGTCTTTTTCCGCCGATCTCTCGATTCCCGCTCCGCGGAGCTCCGTGGAGAACCAAGGCCCGACCCCCGAGGCGGAAACGCCGGCGGGTTCGCTGTCGTTGCTGCTAAACGCCCGGACCTGCCTGCACGAAGCGGCGCAGGCGAAACACCCGGGCGAGCGGTACGTGTCCGCCCACGTGGCTGCGTTGCGCGCGGCCACAGCGGTGGTGGTGGCCCGTTCCTGGCAGCGCGAGCGGGGGCGTCCGGTCAGCGTGTGGACGTTGTTAACCGGGGCCGCCCCGGAACTGCGGGAGTGGGCGGCCTACTTCGCGGCGCGATCGGACCGGCGCGCGGTCGCCGAGGCCGGCGTGCCGACGATCACTTGGCTCGACGCCGACGGACTTTTGGCGCGCAGCCGGGAATTCCTGGACATCGTTGGGCGCAGCTTGTTGGGGGTGGCGCGGTGAACGGCACTGAAGTGGGACTGGACTACGGGCGGATGCTGGACCTGCTCGGCATCGAGGCGCAGCTGCTGACCGCGGCGACGCACGACGCGCACCCGGACGCTCCGGTGTGGAGCGCGTCCGGGCGGACGTTGGGGCAGACCGTGCGGCACGTGGGGGACCTGTGCGAGGACGTGTTGTGCTGGCTCGGTTCCGCGGAGATGGAACGTGAGTGGGAGCTGCCGGAACAGCCCGAACTCCGCGAGGTGGCGAGCCGGTTCGCGGTCCGGTTGGCCGGACTGCTGGCGGAGTTCGGGGCGCGACCACCGCACGACCCGTGCCCGACCTGGTGGCCGGAGCAGCACGAGGTGCGGTTCTGGCTGCGCCGGATGCTGCACGCCACCACGGTGCACCGGGTGGACGTGCAGACCGCGGCGGGCGTGGAGCGGACCGCGATCGAGCCCGACGTGGCGACCGACGGCATCGACGAAGTGCTGCGGGCGTGGTTCGACTACCGGCTGCGCGCGCTGGGCATCACCGCGAGTCATCCCTGCTCGGTGGGGGTGTACGTGGACGGCCGCAACTGGCTGGTCACCGCGGATCAGCACGGGACCGCCGTGGTCAGTTCGGACGACGTGGCGACCACGACGCCGGATGCGGTGGTGGGCGGTGACGCGGCGGCGGTCTACCTGTGGATGTGGGGTCGACTGCCGAACCGAGCGGTGGAGACCAGTGGGGATCCGAACGCGGTGGCTCAGCTGTGGGGGTTGCTGCAACTCGCCACTCGCTGACCGCGGCGGGGAAAATTCGGTTGCGGCACAAGCGCAATCGGTGCAGCGTGGTCGGGTGCTGATCCGACGCGAGACACCCGCCGACGTCGCTGCCATCCACGAGGTGCATACGGCTGCCTTCGCCGATGCCGACCGCCCGGACGCGGTTCCGGCGGAAGCCGGGCTCGTCGACGCCCTGCGCGCGGACGACGCCTGGCTGCCGGAGCTGTCGATGGTCGCCGAGCAGGACGGGAAGGTGGTCGGGCATGTCGTGTGCACCCGTGGCCACGTCGCCGACGCTCCGGTGTTGGCGCTGGGGCCGATCGGTGTGCTGCCGGATGTCCAGCGCAGCGGCGTCGGTGCGGCGTTGATGCACGCGGTTCTCGGTGCGGCTGACGCTCTCGGCGAGCCGGTCGTGGTGCTGCTCGGGCACCTGGACTACTACCCGAAGTTCGGGTTCGAGCCGGCGCAGAAGTACGGAATCACGCCGCAGGTGCCGGACTGGGCCTCGCACTTCCAGGCCCGAACCCTGGCGTCCTACACCCCCGCGATCCGCGGCGAATTCGCCTACCCGAAGCCGTTCATGGAGCTGTAGAGTCCCAAATTTCCCTAAATTTGGGAACCTTCGCCGAACTCCGGACGTCAGGCGCGTAGGCGCAGACCCTTCGGGGTGGCGCGAAATCCTGCTTCGGTCAGCACCGCCGCGAGCCGTGATCCCCACGCGCCTTCGCCATCTGCGCGCTGCACCGAGAGCTGCTCCAGCCAGCCGTCGCGGACGACGCGCGCAAGCCCCGCTGCGGCTGCTCGCAGCGCCGACTCGTCCTCGGTGAACGACAGCAGTGCTTTCCCGCCGCGCTCGATGTAGAACACCGCCCCACCGGACACGAGAACCACCAGCGCGCCCGCCTTGCGTCCAGGTCGATGCCGGGTTTCACCCATCACAGCAGGCCATTCCAACGCCCCGCCGTACGGCTGAGCCGGATCAGCCGCGGCCAGCACCACGGCATCGCCGTCGCTCTCGTCGCGGGACAGCGCGCGCAGGCGGTCGATCGCACCGGGCACCGCGAACTGCGCGGCCCCGAGCCCTTCGACGACGTACCCGCGACGGCAACGCCCGGATTCCTCCATCGCCCGAAGAACCTTGTACACGGCGGAAAACCCGCCGGTGACGCGCTCGATGTCCAATGCTCCGCGAGTGAGCACCCCGTGCCGCTCCAGGAATGCCTCAGCGCGGGCATGCGCGCGACGCGTCGGTTCGCTCGACGGCTGCGGTGCCAGCGACCAACGCCCGGAAACCGTCGGCGGACCACTCCGACTCGGCATCGACGGACGCCCCGCCCGCAGCCGCGCATAACGGCCACGAGGCGCACTGCGGCGAGGCTTGTGCGCAGCGCCGCGCCCGGAAACCAAGGACCGCAACGGCGCGAGCGTGTCGTTGGTGACCGCGCCGGACCACACCAGATCCCACAACGCCGAGGTGACCTCGTCATCCGCCGGCGCGTTCTCCTCCTGCTCCAGCAACAACGCCCCCGCGCGGTCGGCCAGCTGCCGGAAGAACAACGCCCCACCGTCCAATGCGGACACCACGGCTCGGTGCAGCGGCGAATCGGTGCCGGGCTCCTCAGGCAGATCCGGCAGCAGCAGGTCGGCGACATCGGTGGGCGCCAGCGCGATCCAGCCATCACCACCGGCCAACGCGCCGGATCCCACCCAGGTGACCTCCCCGGTCGCGGTCAGCTCGTCGAGCAGCGCGGGGGAGTAGCCGGGCAACCGCGCGGGCAGGAGCAGCGACTCCAAGCCGCTGGCCGGGACCGGTACGCCGGCCAGCTGCTCGACGACGGAGTACACGTCGTCGACGGTCGGCGCGGTGCGCAGTCGCGCGCCGATGCCGTGCCAAGCAGGCAGGAACCGTCCCAGCGCGGCGGGTTCGACGGGTTCGACCTCCGCGCGCAACCGCGCCAGCGAAGCCCGCCGCAGCCGCCGCAACACTTCGGCGTCGCAGTACTCCAACGCCCGGCCGCCCCCGGCCTCCAGCGGTCGCAGCTCGCCGCGGACCAGCCGGCCGGAACCGGTCATCCTGTCCAGCACGCCGTGCACCACCGCGACTCCCAGCCCGAAGCGCTGCGCCGCGGTATCGGCGGTGAACGGCCCGCGGCAACGCGCGTAGCGGATCAGCAGATCGCCCAGCGGATCGGCGACCGGTTCGGTGAACGCCTCGGGCACCCCGACCGGCAGCGCGACACCCAGCGCGTCGCGAACCTTGCCCGCGTCCTCGATGGCGATCCAGCGCTCCTGCCCAGCGATGCGAACATGCAGCACGCGCCGCTGTTCAAAGAGGTCGGCAAGCCATTCAGCGCGCACCCCCCGCGCTTCAGCTTCTGATGTGGACAGATCACCGAGGAACCGCAGTAGATCCACTGTGGACTCGGTGTCGCGGGCGTGCCGGTCCGGGGCGAGCCGTTGCAGCTGTTGCTCGATCTCCTGGAGGGACTCGGGATCGAGCAGCTCCCGCAGCGCTTCCGACCCGAGCAGCTCGGCCAGCAGCGTCGAATCCAGGCTCAACGCGGCCGATCGCCGTTCGGCCAGCGGCGCGTCGGTCTCGTACAGGAACATGCCGATGTAGCCGAACAGCAGGCTGCGCGCGAACGGCGACGGCGTTGGGGTCTCGACCTCGACCACCCGCACCTTCCGCGCGGCCACCTGCGACATCAGCTCGGTCAACCCGGGCAGGTCGTAGACGTCCTGCAGGCATTCCCGCATCGCCTCCAGCACGATGGGGAACTGCTCGTACTGCGCCGCCACCGCCAGCAGCTGAGCCGCTCGCTGCCGCTGCTGCCACAGCGGCGTGCGGCGACGCGGGTCGCGGCGGGGCAGCAGCAGCGCCCGCGCCGCGCATTCCCGGAACCGCGCGGCGAACAGCGCCGAGCCGCCGACCTCGTCGGTCACCACCTGCTGAACTTCCTCCGGTGGCAGCAGCACGTCCTCGGCGGTCGGCAGCACCTCAGCGCCGGAATCGTCCAGCGCGTCGGCCAACCGCAGCACGATCCCGTCATCGGAGGACGCGACCTGCGGTTCGATGCCGCGCCGCTCCCGGATCCGCGCCCCGATCGCCAGCGCCCACGGCCCGTTGACCTTCGCCCCGAACGGGGAGTGCACCACCAGCCGCCAGTCGCCGAGCTCGTCGCGGAACCGCTCCACCACGATCGTGCGGTCGTCGGGCACGTGCCGGGTGGCCCGCCGCTGTTCGTCCAAATAGGACACCAGGTTGTCCTGCGCCCACTCATCGAGCCCGGCGGAGGCGATCCGCTCCCGTGCGGATTCGGTGTCCGCGCTGGTCAGCTCCCGGACGAACGCTCCGAGCGCACGTCCCAGCTCGAGCGGGCGGCCCGGTGAATCGCCCTTCCAGAACGGCATCCGGGCGGGCTGGCCCGGCGCCGGGGTCACCACGACCCGGTCGTGGGTGATGTCCTCCACCCGCCACGCCGAGGTGCCCAGCAGGAACGTGTCGCCCACCCGCGACTCGTAGACCATCTCCTCGTCGAGCTCGCCGACGCGCACGCCGCCCCTGCCCGCGTCGTCGCCGGGCGTGGTCACCATGAACAGGCCGCGGTCGGGGATCGTGCCACCGGAGGTGACCGCCAGCCGCTGCGCACCCGGCCGCGCGCGCAGCTCGTCGTTGACCCGGTCCCAGACGATCCGCGCACGCAGTTCGCCGAACTCCTCGCTCGGATAGCGGCCCGCCAGCATGTCCAGCACCGCGTTCAGCGCAGAGTCGGGCAACCCGGCGAACGGCGCGGCGCGGCGCACCACGGAAGCCAGCTGCGGCACCGGCCAGGCGTCCATCGCGACCATCGACACCACGTGCTGCGCCAGCACGTCCAGCGGATTGCGCGGGAAGGCGATCGATTCGATCAGCCCGTCGGCCATCCGCTCCGACACGACCGCGCATCCGACGAGATCGCCGCGGAACTTCGGGAACACCACGCCGCGCGACACCGCGCCGACCTGGTGCCCGCCACGTCCGATGCGCTGCAGCCCGGAAGCCACGCTCGGCGGTGTCTCCACCTGGACCACCAGGTCCACCGCGCCCATGTCGATGCCGAGTTCCAGCGACGAGGTGGCCACCACGCAGGCCAGCTGCCCGGACTTGAGCTCCTCCTCGACCACGGCGCGCTGTTCCTTCGACATCGAGCCGTGGTGCGCCTTGGCGATGACCGGCAGCGCTCCGGTCGTCACCCCGGAACCGCCCACCGCTTCAGCCGGGAACCGCGCCATCGGCGCCGGATTTTCCTCGGCGAGTTCGTTGAGCCCGGCGGTCAGCCGCTCGGCCAGTCGCCGGGAATTGGCGAACACGATGGTCGACCGGTGCTGCCGGATCAGCTCCAGGATCCGGTCCTGCACCGAAGGCCAGATCGACGTGTGCTGGTCGTCGGTCTCGCCGGTGGACGCGCCCAGCTCGGCCATGTCCGGCACCGGCACCTCGACCCGGACCTCGACCTCCTTCGGGTGCGCAGGCTGGACGGTGCGAACCGGCCGCCCGCCGGCCAGGAAGGTGCGCACCTCCTCGACCGGCCGGACCGTGGCGGACAACCCGATGCGCTGCGCGGGCTGGGGCAGGAGCTCGTCCAGCCGCTCCAAGGACAGCGCCAGGTGCGCCCCGCGCTTGGTGCCCGCCACCGCGTGCACCTCGTCGATGATCACCGTCTCCACCCCGCGCAGCGACTCCCGCGCGGCCGAGGTCAGCAGCAGGAACAGCGACTCCGGTGTGGTCACCAGCACGTCCGGCGGCGTTCGGTTGAACGATCGTCGCTGGTCAGCTGGGGTGTCGCCGGTGCGGATGCCGACCGCGATGTCCGGTGGTGCGCTGCCTCGTCGCTGCGCGGCCTGCCGGATCCCGGCCAGCGGCGCGCGCAGGTTGCGCTCCACGTCGACGGCCAGCGCCTTCAGCGGCGAGACGTAGAGCACCCGGCAGCGGTGCTTGGCGTCGGCGGGCGCGCCTTCGACGGCCAGCTTGTCCAGGGCGGACAGGAACGCCGCGAGCGTCTTGCCGGAACCGGTCGGGGCGACGACCAGCGCGTGCTCACCCTCGGCGATGGCCTCCCACGCGCCGCGCTGCGCTTCGGTGGGCGCAGCGAAGGCGCCGCGGAACCAGTCGCGGGTCGCGGCGGAGAAGGTGTCCAGCACATCGCGCACCCCTCCATGCTGGACCAACAGTCCGACATCGCGCCGCCGAGGCCGCGCGGAGCCGAGATCAGCACTGTCCAAAGTGGCTGCCGGACGGCGGATCTCGGCCCAATGGTCGGGATCCGTGCTTCCGCCGCGCCCGCACGTGGCAGCATTCCGGTTGCAAGGTCCTATTTCTGGGAGGGGGACGGGTGCGCGTCCTGTCAGTGGATCTCGGTACCTCGAACACCGTCGCGGTGCTGTCGGCGCACGGTCGGCCACCGCGCGTGATCGAGGTGGACGGATCGGCGACGATGCCCTCGGCGGTGTTCGCCACCGAGGACGGCGGGCTCATCGTCGGCCGGGACGCCGAACGCCGGGCCCGACTGGACCCGTCCCGGTTCGAGCCGAACCCGAAGCGCCGCGTCGACGAGAGCACCCTCCTGCTCGGCGACAACGTCATCACGGTCACCGACGCGCTCGCCGCCGTCCTGCACCGCGTCGCCGAGGAGACCACCCGCCAGCTCGGCGGCGTCCAGCCCGACGAGGTCCGCCTCACCCACCCCGCGCAGTGGGGCACCGTCCGGCGCAACGTGCTGCTCTCGGCCGCGCGGCTGGCCGGGTTCAGCTGCAACCTCGTCCTGGTACCCGAACCCGTCGCGGCCGCCGCGCACTTCGCGTCGTTCCCGGACCGAGCGCTCGGCAACGGCCAGGTGCTGGCCGTCTACGACCTCGGCGCGGGCACCTTCGACTGCGCGATCGTGGGCGCCGGCCAGGCCGGGTTCGTGGTGCTGGCCGAGGACGGCCTGGGCGACCTCGGCGGTCTGGACGTCGACCAGGCGCTGCTGGAGCACGTCGGGCGGCAGATCTCCAACAAGGACCCGCAGCGCTGGCAGCACCTGCTGCGGCCGGACACCACCGCCGACCGCCGCGCCCAGCGCGCGCTGCACGAGGATGTCCGAGCGGCGAAGGAGACGCTGTCCCGGCACCCGCAGACCGAGGTGCCGATGCCCGAGCCCTTCGATGACGTGCTGGTCACCCGCGCGGAGCTGGAAGGCCTGGTGCGGCCCACCATGCTGCGCAGCGTCGAGCTGCTGGCCTCGGTGCTGCGCTCCAACGGCATGGCGCCCGAGCAGCTCGCCGGGATCTACCTGGTCGGTGGCTCCAGCCGGTTGCCGTTGGTCGCGAGCCTGATCGGGGAGCAGCTGCGGGTCGTGCCGACCACACTCGACCAGCCGGAGACCGCGGTCGCGTTCGGCGCCCACCACGTGGCCCGCGACGGCGCGGCGATGTGGACCAACGACATCCGGCCGACCCAGGTCGCGCCGCCCCCCGCCCAGCCGGCGCCCGTCGCGCAACCCGGCTACCGCGAGCCCGACACGGTGCGCACCCACCCGGTCGTCCTGCCGCAGCAGGCCCCGCAGCCGACCGGTTCCGGTTCCAAGCGCAACCTCCTGATCGGGCTGGGCGCTTTCGCCGCCGTCGCGGTTATCGTCGCCGTGGTGGCGGTCGTGCTGCGCCTCAACGGCGACTCGCCCGCGCCCAGCGCGTCGGAGTGCTTCCAGCCCGGCCCCAAGGACGACAAGGGCTTCACCTCGTGCATGCGGAACCTCGCGGGCAGCGTCCCGGAGAAGGCCAACTGCGCGCCCGGCTGGCAGCGGGTCATGCCGGGACTGCGGGAGCTCAGCGGCACCGTGGTGTCCTGCTCGGTCGGAAACCCCAACGAGGGCACCCAGATCATCTACACCCAGCTGGATTCGCCGGAAGCGGCGGCCGCGCGGGCCGATCTGCTGCTGTCGTTCAACGGGGTGCACAGCAAGCAGGTCGAGGCCGACTGGACCGGCAACGGGCTGTCCGGCAGCTACCGCGCGGTGACCGGCGTCGACTTCGGCACCCTGGTGTTCACCGTCGACGACCGGCCGCTGGTCGGCATGGTGCTCATGCCCAACCCCGACCGGAAGTTGAGCCCCGACGCCCTGGCCGACGAGTTCGAGAAGACCGTCCAGCCGGGCCTGGCCTGACGGCAGGGTTCAGCGGCGATTGCGGTTCTCCCACAGGAACCGCACCGCGACCACGACCGCGGCCAGCAGGCTGAGGGCGATCACGACCTTGCCGAGCGGGCTGGACAGGCCCGTCAGATCGGCCTGCATCAGGAGCAGCACACCACCAGGGTACTGGAGGCGCGTAGGCTGACGGGCGATGCGCCACACAGCTTTCCGCCAACGCATGGCCGACGAATTCGGTCGGGTTCGCGCCGAGATGCTGGCCCAGGACCACGTCTTCTCGTCGCTCGACGGGCGCACCGTCGACCAAGCCCTCGAAGCCGGGATGTCGACGAAAGAGGTCTGGCAGGCGATCTGCGAAGCCTTCGAAGTCCCCCCGGAACGCCGCTGACCCTCCGGCCCCTGCCATGATCAACTACAGTTTCAATTGAAACTGTGTTCCGTCGTGCCTGGGATTTACAGTTTCAATTGAAACTGTGGTCCACCGGCACGTCGTCCGCCCGACACGCCGACGACTGTGGACAGGTCGTCCGACCTGTGGAGAACTTCCGCGAGTTCAATGGAAATCGGACGTCTGATTTCCATTGAACTCGCGTCCTCCTGGGGGAGCGATGGGTCAGGACTCCGGTTCCCGGTTGGGTTTGGACTGCTCCGGGGTTTCGAAGTCGGCCCAGAGGTTCTGGGCGCTGAGCTGCTGCTCGGGCGTGCGCCCGGCGTTCGCGTAGTGCTGGTAGGCGCGGCGGCGCTCTTCCTGCATGTGCCGCCAGGCCTCGGCGCGCACTCGTCGCGCCTGTTCCGGAGTGGGGTGGCCTTCGGCCACCGCGATCTCGTCCCTGGCCAGCGGGGTGAGCTCGGCGATGCGCTGCTCATCGGCCAGGCGCTGCTCGGGGACTTCCTCGGCGGGTGGTTCGTGGTGCCGGTAGCGGACGAACGGGTTGTCCTGCGGCAGTCCGCCGCTGACCCGGCCGTAGAGCCCGAAGAACATCAGGACCATGCCGGCGATCAGGCTGAACACGACGTTCTGCAGCTTGAACGCGAACAGGTTCCAGGGCGTGTTGAGCAGCCCGAGGTTGATCAGCCCGGACAGGAAGAACAGCACGCCGATCACGGCGGTGGTGGTGGAGGCGACCGGTCCGCCCCAGGCGGCGGCGCAGACCAGGATCGCGCCGACCACGATCGAGACCACCGCGAGCAGGCCGTTGCTGGACAGCCCGAGGATGTCGATGCCGCTGGTGGTGAACAGCGGCACCCGGTTGGCCACGCCCAGCACGCCGAAGGCCAGCAGGCAGGCGCCGAAGACGGCCGCCGCCATCCGGTAGAACCGGCTGAGCGGGTGGTCCGGCGGAAGGTATCGGTCCATGCGCATGATCGGCACCTCCTCCTCGGGTCGCGATGAGCGAGCGCCAAGTAGCTCTCCGAGTGTCCACCCGGACCGAGGTGATCGCACCGTCACACGACCGGGTGATGTGACTGGCGTGTCGGGAGGTTGATCGAACATCCGTTCGCTTAAGATGTGGGGGCACGGGATCGAGGGCGGCGAGCCCCGCGGCCGGAATTGTCGGTCCCTGCCCGTAGCGTCTGAACCGAACAACGACGAAGCACGATTCGACCGAGGTGGACCCCGATGGCAGCAGCGACACCGGACAAGGGCAAGGCGCTGGAGCTGGCGCTCGCCCAGATCGACAAGCAGTTCGGCAAGGGGTCGGTCATGCGACTCGGCGACGAGTCGCGCGCGCCGATCGAGGTCATCCCGACCGGCTCCATCTCGCTCGACGTCGCGCTCGGGATCGGCGGTCTGCCGCGCGGCCGGATCGTGGAGATCTACGGCCCGGAGAGCAGTGGTAAGACCTCAGTTGCCCTGCACGCGGTGGCCAACGCCCAGAAGCTGGGCGGTACTGCGGCGTTCGTCGACGCCGAGCACGCGCTGGATCCCGAGTATGCCAAGGCGATCGGCGTGGACACCGACGCACTGCTGGTGTCCCAGCCGGACACCGGTGAGCAGGCGCTGGAGATCGCGGACATGCTGATCCGCTCCGGCGCGCTGGACGTCATCGTCATCGACTCGGTGGCCGCGCTGGTGCCGCGCGCCGAGATCGAGGGCGACATGGGTGACAGCCACGTGGGTCTGCAGGCCCGGCTGATGAGTCAGGCGCTGCGAAAGCTGACCTCCGCGCTCTACAACGCCAAGACCACCGCGATCTTCATCAACCAGCTCCGCGAGAAGGTCGGCGTGATGTTCGGCTCCCCGGAGACCACCACCGGCGGTAAGGCGCTGAAGTTCTACTCCTCGGTACGGCTGGACGTGCGGCGGATCGAGACGCTCAAGGACGGCTCGGACGCGGTCGGCAACCGGACCCGCGTCAAGGTGGTCAAGAACAAGGTCGCACCACCGTTCAAGCAGGCCGAGTTCGACATCATCTACGGCATCGGCATCAGCCGCGAGGGCTCGCTGATCGACATGGGCGTCGAGCAGGGCATCATCCGCAAGTCCGGTGCCTGGTACACCTACGAGGGCGACCAGCTGGGCCAGGGGAAGGAGAACGCCCGCCGGTTCATGCGGGAGAACCCGGACGTCGCCAACGAGATCGAGAAGCGGATCAAGGAGAAGCTCGGCATTGGTGCCACCCTGGACGGGGAGGACGCCGAGCCGGCTCCGGTTGACTTCTGATCCTGAACGTTGGTGCGGATGAACGACGGTGGTAGGCGTCGGAGCGGCGGTGCGCAGAACCGCCGCTCCGACGATGCCCGTCCGGCGGATGGGACTCCGGACGAAGCGACGGATTCGAAGCGGCGCAAGGACGACAACCCGGAGAGCCAGGCGCGCGACATCGTGTACCGGCTCTTGGCGGCGCGTGCGCGCAGCCGCGGGGAGTTGCGTCAAGCCTTGCTGCGCAAGGGGATCGACGAGGACATCGCCGACGGCGTGCTGCAGAAGTTCGTCGACGCGGGTCTGGTCGACGACGCCGCCTTCGCGGACGAGTGGGTGCATGCGCGGCAGCGCACGCAGGGCTTGGGGCGCAAGGCGCTGGGCTTCGAGCTGCGCCGCAAAGGCGTCGACGAACACCTGGTGGAAGCGGCGCTGTCCACTGTGGATTCTGACGCGGAGGCGGAGCGGGCCCGCGAACTGGTGCAGCGCAAGCTCCGCAGCATGAGCTCGCTGGATCACACGACGAAGATGCGCCGCCTGGTCGGAATGCTGGCCCGCAAGGGTTATTCCGAAGGTCTGGCCTTCCGGGTGGTGCGCGAAGAGATCGAACGCTCCGGAGAAGAATCCCTGGGCTTCGAAACCCCGTGACCACGAGCAGTTTCCCCGAAGCGGGGGCTGGTTCCGTATCGGAACCGGCCCCCGCTTCGTTCTATGCGGGCTGGGCGAGCAGTTCGCGGGCGAGGGTTTCGCTCCACCACTGCTCGATGTGGTCAGGTGACCAGGAGCGCTCTGCGGTGAGCGTTGTGTAGACGTCGATGTTGCACAGGGTCGCGTAGATGTCGACGGCCGTGGGGATGTCCAGGTCCGGGCGGAGCGTGCCCTCGGGCCAGGAAGTGAATGTCTGAAAACGAGTCCGGTCGGCCACTTCTCGCGCCTGCCGGTAGAAGTTCGCGAGCTCGGGTTCGGTTCGACCGGCTTCGCGGATCAGCGCGATGAGGTCGCCGGCGCGCTCGAACACGCGTCGGTCGTAGCCGGCCATCGCGGCCAGGTGCTGTCGAGGGTAGGTGGTGGCTTCCAGCTCGTCGATCTGCCGTGGCAGGTCAGCAGCGATGTCGGCTGCTTCGGCCAGCGCCCAGACCAATCCGGTCTTGTTCTGGTAGGCCGCGTAGACGGTCGGCGCGGAAACCCCCGCCTCGCGGGCGACATCTCGCACGGTGGTGGCCGCCCAGCCCCGCGCGACGAACAGCCGACGCGCGGCGTCGGCGATCTCGGCCCTGGTCTGGTGCGCCTGCGTCATGCGGCGCAGCGAGTTGTACCGGCGCCGCCCGGTCTCTTCCGCCATGACCACCCCTTCGTCTAACGTGACCTATATTGATTATAAACTAAGTTAAGTTAATTGGGGTGCGCGATGACCGTCGCCAGTCTTGCGGGAGTGGGAGGCATCGGGTTCGTCCTGTTGGCCCTCGCCATCAACGCCATCTACATCCGCATCGGGCTCCCGATGCCGAACTCGGGCCAGTCCCCGTCGGAGGTAGCCGACTCGCTGGCCGCGCTAGGCGGTCGGTTGAAGAAACCCTCGGTGGTCGCGCCGGCTACCTGGCTGTTCACCACGGTGTTCGCCGCCGGACTGCTCGCGGAGTTGTGGCGCGGTGAACCGGGAACAGATGCGTGGGCGCTCGTCGGCTTCGCCGGTGTCCTCATGCAGAACGCCACGTTCATGGTGGTGGAGGCGTTGCGGTTCGGAATGGCGGCCGCTGCCCAGAACCGGGACTCGATCGTCGGGCTGTGGACGGTGAACAACGTCCTGTTCGGATTCAACCAGGTCTTCCTGGCGCTGGCCCTGATCGGATTCAGCGTCGCCGGTGTGGGTGTCGGGTTCATCCCCGAATGGCATGCCTGGCTCGGTTATCTCAGCGCAGCGCTGCTGTTCGTCTCGTCGTCGACCAGCCCCTACAACACCGACGGCACGAACCGCATCGCGGTGACCGGCCTGATCGGCTGGCTCGGCTGGGCAGCCTGGATCGTCGTCTGCAGCGTGATCCTGCTGGGAGCCAGCTGAGTGTCGGCCAGGTCTCTCAACCGGGGACGGCGGTACCGGAAAGTCGGTGCGGGCTCGTAGAGTCGCCAGTCATGACGACTCTCGCGGACACTCGGCACATCGTGTGGGACTGGAACGGAACTCTCCTGGACGACAACCACGCCGTGGTATCAGCGGTGAACACCGTCTGCGCGGAATTCGACCGCGAGCACATCGACATCGACGAGTGGCGCGCGGTGTTCGGACGACCGCTGCTGCAGTGCTACGAGCGCCTGCTGCGGAGGTCGCTGGACGACCGGGACTGGGCCCGCATCGACATGCTCTACCACGATGCGTACCGAAAGCTGCTGGACACCTGCGGTTTGGCGAAGGGCGTGCCGAACGCCTTGCAGGACTGGGCGAAACCCGGCCGCAGCCAGTCCCTGCTGTCCATGTGGTTCCACGGCGAGCTCGTCGAGCTGGTGACGGACCGAGGCTTGTACGAGATGTTCGCGCGCGTCGACGGCTTGCGCGCGGAGGTCGGCGGGGGTTCGAAGGCCGAACACCTGCGCCGCCACCTGGCAGCGCAGGAACTCGACGCCCGGGACGCGGTCCTCATCGGTGATGTCCTCGACGACGCCCACGCGGCGGAGCAAGCCGGAACGCGCTGCGTGCTGGTCACCACCGGCATAACCAGCCGCGAGGCCCTGGAGAAGACCGGCCGCCCGGTCGTCGACTCGATTCCCGAAGCCCTGGCCCTCCTCAACTAGCTCGCCTGGCCGGTCAGCACAGCCAGCTGACCAGGGACACCCAAGGCAGATGGGTGCACAGGCGCTCGTAGCTGACCTTGGGGTGTTCCTGCAGATCGTAGTCGTCGGTGGTCAGCGAACCTGGCGCCGACAGGGCGAGTCCGAAGCTCAGTCCTGTCGTGCCGGGCGGGGCTGCCGGGGTCGTCCACGTCGCCGCGGTCCACTCGGCGGTGGGGGAGAAGAACGGGCTGGTCGTCCAGTAGTGCCAGGCCCCGGCCCGGTCGCGGTAGTAGACGGCGAACTGAGTCCGCGCGGTCGACTTGTACCAGGCGTTGAGCGTGTAGGTGTTGTTCTCGTGCGCGACCGGTGACACCTCGCCCTGGTCCATCCGCTGCAGGAGCTTGGCGTCGCCGTTGATGTAGTCCGCCAGGTCGAGCCGCTGCGCCGACTGCCCGCTGTGCGCGTCCGGCACCTGAGTCCACTTCGGACTGTTCCGTCCCCAGCTGCTCGGCACCCAGCCTCGCGGTCCGGGTTCCTCCAACGATGCGTTCACCAACCCGGTGCGCGGTGCAGGTGCGGGCGGACGGACCAGCGGTGCGGATTCACCGCCCATCACCTGGTCGACGGTGCGCACCACCGTGCCGTTGGCCTCCCGGGTGGCCAGCCACGACGCGAACTGGTCCAGCACCCTGGGGCTGATGGACAGCGGGCCGCAGAAGTCGCAGATCTGGTGCAGCACAACGGGAACCCAGCCGCCACCGTCGGCCTCGGCGTTCAGCACGACCTGTTGGAGCTCCTCCAACGTCCAGCTCGGATCGATCATGCCGGTGCCGCGCACGGCCATCGGGTTCCGCGGCGGAATGCTCTCGGCCGACGGGCAGTTGTCGCAGCCGCGCGCGGTCCGGATGCTCCCGGTGATGCGGGCGCTGTTGTAGCCGCAGTCCTGCACGGCCTGCTCATCGGCCTGGTTGGCGATGCCGAAGGGGTAGGCGAACGAGGTCGTGCGGAATCCCCAACGGGTGAGGTTGGCGCGGTCCTGGCAGATCTCGCGCCGGAGCTCGTCCGGGCCGATGGTGCCGAGGCCCGGGTGGGTGACCGTGTGCCCACCGATCTCGTGGCCGGCGGCGGCCATGCCGCGCAGGTCGTCGAGGCTGAGGTAGCCGGGCTGGCCGATGGAACCGGAGACCACGTAGAAGGTGCCGCGCATCCGGTGCTGGCTGAGGATTCGGGCGCCGGCGGTTTGCGAGGCGGTGCCGTCGTCGACGGTGAAGCTGACCACGGTCCGGGGCGTCGGTGCGGCGTTGGCCGGGGCGCTGAGGAACAGCACCAGCAGCACGACCCCGGTGCAGGTGAGAGCTAGGCTCAGCAGCTTCCGCGCATCCATCACCTGACCGCCAAACGGGGGTCGATCGACCTGACTCCCGGCACGTTACGGCTGGTGGCGGACGTGCTGGATCCAGCGCTTGAGGTGGAGGGGGTACTCCGTCGTGCGGAGGTGATGGGCGGCCACCACCTCCGCGCGGCAGATCAACCCAGGGCAGCGGCCTCGCGGGCCAGCTGCTCGACCTTCGCCCAGTCGCCCGCGGCGAGCAGGTCCTTCGGGGCGAGCCACGAGCCGCCGACGCAACCCACGTTCGGCAGCGCGAGGTAGTTCGGCGCGGTCTGCGGGCTGATCCCGCCGGTCGGGCAGAACCGCAGCTGCGGGAGCGGCCCGGCGATCGCCTTGAGGAACGGCACGCCGCCGCTGGGCTCGGCGGGGAAGAACTTCATCGCGGTCACCCCGCGCTCGGCCAGCCGCATCGCCTCGGACACGGTGCCCGCCCCGGCTAGGTAAGGCACACCGGAGGCATTGACGTCGTCGAGCAGCCGGTCCGTGGTGCCCGGGGTGACCAGGTAGCGCGCCCCGGCGTCGGCGGCCCGCTTGGCCTGGCCGAGCTCGGTGATGGTGCCCGCCCCGGCGACCATCTCGGGGACCTCGGCGGCGATCCGCTCGATCGCGGGCAGCCCGGCCGCGGTGCGCAGGGTGACCTCGATGGTCCGGATCCCGCCGCGCAGCAGTGCTTCGGCCAGCGGAACCGCGTGCTCGACGTCGTCCAGCGCCACGACCGGCACCACTGGCGAGAGTTCGAGCACGTCAGCTGCAGTGTTCATCAGGTAGTTCATCCGTTCTCGGTGCTTGCCGGGGGCTCGTGGCACGCAATTTCAATGGAAATCAGACATCCAGTTTCCGTTGAATTTGCGGCACCTCGCTGTGAGGCGGTGGGGTCGTGAGTGCGTAACAGTGCTCGAAGACCGTTACGCACTCACGAC